>CAZDAY010000039.1:3970-10431 GCA_964503435.1 uncultured Treponema sp. | reverse complement strand
TACCAAAGTATCACGTACAGTTTGATTTTTTTCGAGCTTCAAAGAAACTGAAAGTTCTACAGTTTCATCAAATTTTACGTAGTGAAGATCTTTTACCAACTGGCAAGCTTCTGCAACTGTATAAGCCTTAGCTGGATCATATTTAGTTAATGATGTGCGGTAATTTTTTCCGTGTTTCATTATTTAGCCTCCACTTCGATACCCATGCTACGAGCAGTACCCGCAACAATTTTCTTTGCTGCTTCAAGATCATTTGCATTAAGATCAGGAAGTTTTGTCTTTGCAATTTCTTCAAGTGACGCTTGTGAAAGTGTACCAATTTTGTCGCGAAGAGGATTTCCAGAACCCTTCTGCTTTCCTACAGCCTTTTTAATAAGAACTGCTGCTGGAGGAGTTTTTAAGATGAATGTAAATGATTTGTCCTGATAGACAGTAATTACAACAGGGATAATAAGTCCCTTTTCCATGTTCTTGGTACGATCGTTGAATTCCTGAACAAATTTTGGAGCAGGAACGCCATGAGGTCCAAGAGCCGGTCCAATAGGTGGGGCTGGTGTAGCAGATCCTGCTGGACACTGCAACTTAATGTAAGCCGTTACCTTCTTTGTGGCCATAATGTATCTCCTTATAGATTGGTGTGGATTTCAAAAAAAATTAAAATGAAACCCTAACGAAATACCTTTGTCCAACGGACCTGTATTTCTCCCAAGTATTAAGACAAACCGAAACTACGATTTGTGATAAACATTTTAGCTTTTGTCAAAAAACAAAATATAAACAAAAAAGCCTACTTTTAAACATGCAGGCTTTTAAAAATTCTTTACAAGTAAAAATTAAATTTTATCAACTTGAAGAACATCAACTTCTACAGGAGTTGCTCTTCCGAAAATTTGAACATTAACACGAAGTTTATTCTTTTCAGCATTAACTTCTTCTACATTACCTTCAAAAGTTGCAAAAGGACCAGCGGTAATTTTTACACGATCTCCAACATTATATGCTTGTGTTACGCGAGAAACTTTTTCACCTTTAATTTCACCCGCTTGCTGTAAAAGACTTTTTGCTTCTTCTGGAGAAATTGGTCTAGGTTTTTCAGAAGGTTTTGTTCCAACAAATCCAGTAACGCCTTGAACTCTTCTTATTTGCGAACAAACATCTTTCCAGCCGATTTGTGGCAAATCCATTTCAACCATAATATAGCCAGGAAGTAAAAGTATCTTACGCTTTACTTTTTTATTATTTTTAACTTCTTCAACTTCTTCTATAGGAACTTTTACCTGAATAACAACATTAGGATCAATTTTATTTTCAGAGAGGAGAGTATTTAATACACTACAAATTTTTTGTTCATAACCAGAATAAGTATGAACAATATACCAACTTCTAGACATTAAATTTCCTTAAAAACTAATAAATTAAACGAAGACCTTGTGTAAACAAATAATCCAAAAGTCCTAAAACCACTGCCATTACAATTGTTGAAATCAATACAACTCTAATTGAAGAAAAAACTTCACTACGAGAAGGCCATGCAACACGTTTCATTTCGCCTACACATTCTTTAATAAATTGAACTATCTTCTTCACTTTTATCCTCGATTTTGATATTCAGAATTAAACATCAGTTTATAATAACAGGCCAGGCAGGACTTGAACCCGCGACAACCGGTTTTGGAGACCGGGACTCTACCAACTGAGCTACTGACCTAAATATATTAAATCTTCCTGAAAACAGAAAGATAAAATACGTTCAAGAAAATTATTTAGCCTTGGTTTCTTTATGTAAAATTTCTTTGCGGCAGAAAGGACAATACTTATTTTTTTCAAGTTTACCAGTAATATTTTTACGGTTCTTGTATGTTGTATAATTCTTTCTTTTACATTCAGTGCACTGCAAAGCAATAATTTCTACTGCAGATTTTTTCTTACTTGCCATTTCATTCTCCTTATAAAAACTGAAGCTCCCGAGCGGAATCGGACCGCTGACCTCATCGTTACCAACGATGTGCTCTACCGACTGAGCTACAAGAGCATAATCTGCCAATTAAGATTATGTGTTGAAAAAATATAACTAAATAAGAACTTATTGTCAATAATTTTAAGGGAAATTAGACGAAATTTATATATTTTTTTTCAAGGATGTAAAATTTCAGAAGACTTAGCCCCGATTGTAAAGGCGAGCCGCAGGCGAGTTGCGAAGCAATGGAGGCGATTAGCCGAAACCTTGAAAAGCGGGTTTTGTTTAGGGCTAAATCTTAACACAGAAAAATTGTCAGTTTATGAAAGAATTTGCTCCAAAATAAAAAAAAATCAAATACATTTACTTTGTGTGACCGTTGTGCCGGCTGGAACAGATTTTGTAATCCAGGTATTTCCACCGATTATGCAGCCCTTGCCGATTACTGTCTGACCGCCCAAAATAGTTGCGTTTGCGTAAATTGTAACGTCGTCTTCGATTGTAGGATGGCGCTTTTTGTTCATTAACTCTTTTTTTACACTTAACGCACCGAGAGTAACGCCCTGATAAAGTTTTACATTATTTCCGATTTTGCAAGATTCACCGATTACAACGCCGGTTCCGTGGTCGATAAAAAAACTTTCGCCAATTTCTGCTCCGGGATTTATATCTATTCCTGTATGACCGTGAGCATATTCACTCATAATTCTGGGGATTACAGGAACGCCAATTTTGCATAAATAATGTGCCAGCCGATAAATAACAATTGCCTGTAAGCCCGGATATGAAACTATAACTTCTTCATTTGATTTTGCGGCTGGATCTCCACTGAATGCGGCCTGAACATCTAAACCAATTTTTCTGCGGAGTTCCGGGATTTCTTCGATTAGGGAAATTGCGGCACTTTGCGCCAAATTTATGCAGTGAGATTCTTCGGCTGAAGGTTTTACAAAGCACTGCGCTTTCTGGATTTCTTTTGTTAACAGTGAAATTATTCGGTTTACCCGCTCGCCTGTTACGAAACGGAGCGTTTTACATTCAACATCTTCTGCCTTTCTGTAGCCCGGAAAAATTAAACTTTGCAAATCGTTTAAAACTAAAATTACATTTTCGCGGTTTGGGAAATTTGCGGATTCGTTTAAATTTATTCCGCCGTATTTTTCATAAGATTCGAGGATTCTTGACACCGCAATGTCTATATTTTGGTCTTCGTTTTGATTTTTGCAGTTTTTTGATTTATTTAGCATTGATTTTGCCCTTGTGTTTAATTTGACACTTTTAGTTTATTATTTTTTGGGAATTTATGGAATAAGTGCGCAGAGGATTGGCGGTGAACGCGGGATTTTCTGCTTACACGAAAAATTTTCTGCTTACACGAAAAATTTTCTGGTAAACAGAAAGTCTTCTGTGGGACGCAGGATTTTTTTTACCCGAGATGTGAGCGAAGTGCAAAAGTGATCAAGCTTCGTTTGTAGGTTAGCACAAAAAAATACGTTCCAAATAATCAAAATAAAAAAAAATTACTTAGCAAACAAAGCCTTAATCAGCGATTTTATGTCGGAAACTTGCGTAATTTGTGGCAAAACTTCAGGACAAAGCACATGCTTAAAGCCAAGTTCGTGCGAAGTTTTTATGCGCTGCTTTAATTTGCTAACTGGCCGAATTTCCCCAGCCAAACTCAACTCGCCCAAAACCACAGTATTTTCTGGCAACGGCAAATCCGCCCTTGCGCTATACAAAGCCGCAGCAACAGCCGCATCAATGGCACTTTCGTTTAATCGCACTCCGCCGGCAACGTTTACATAAATATCTTCTTCGCTGAATTTTATTCCGGCACGTTTTTCTAACACAGCAGCAACACGGCTAATTCTACCTGAATCAATTTTTTCTGAATAAACACGATTTATAGACGCTTTTGCAGGAACCGTAAGCGCTTGAATTTCTACTATAAAAACTCTTGTCCCTTCAAAAACTGGCACGTAAGCAATTCCGGCGGGCAAAGGACCATTTCTTCTTGTAATAAATAAAGTGCTTGGATCTCCAACGCTTTTTAAACCGTCGCTGTCCATTTGGAAAATTCCAAGTTCATCAACTGAACCAAATCTGTTTTTTAGCGCACGTAAAAATCGCACTTCATCAGAATTACGTTCAAAACTTAAAACCGTATCAACCATGTGCTCAAGGCTTTTTGGACCAGCAATATTTCCGTCTTTTGTAACGTGGGCAGTCATAAACAAAACACTGTCGCGTTCTTTTACCCAGCCAATCAATTCGTTTGCACAATATTTTAACTGACTCACAGTTCCCGGAATAACGCCTGCTTCGGCTGAATAAACTGTTTGTATAGAATCAATAATCACAAGGCTAGGATTTAATTTATCCAATGCGTCCAAAACATCTTCAAGGCGAACAGTACACAGAATTTCAATTTCATCAACATGCAAATTTAATCTTATGGCACGAGATTTTATCTGGCTTGCCGACTCTTCACCAGAAACATAAAGCACACGGCACTTAGGATTTTGTTCAAGGAAGGCAGCGGCACTTTGGAGCAGCAAGGTTGATTTTCCAATTCCAGGTTCACCGCCAATCAGCGTGGCACTTCGCTTAGTTGCTCCACCGCCCAGAACTCTGTCAAATTCAGAATTTCCCGTAGAAAAGCGTCCGTCATTTTGAACTTGAATTTTTGACATTGGCACAGGCTTTGCATTTTCAGAAGCAAAACTGCGGGCAGAAGACGGATTTTTTGTGTTTAGGTCTGCACGAAATTCTTCAAAAGTATTCCATTCACCACATTGCGGACATCGACCAAGCCATGCCGGCTGTGAATACGAGCAGTTTGAACATTTATAAATTATGCTAGTTTTTTTTGACATAACTTAAAATTTAGTAATTTTTTGTTAGTTTGGCAATTTTTTATAAAATCAGCAATTTACTTTACAAACAAAGAGCGAACAGATTCCACAATTTTATCAAAGAAACTTGTAATCGCTGCCACAAAAGATGCGCCTGCCACAAATGTTCCAATCGAACTTCCAAGCGACGAAAGAAAAAATACCAAAAGTGTTCTTAAAATTCTGTTTTTATAAAATCCTTTAAGCGAAGAAGCATCATCTTGCAAACTTTCCATATCGCTGACCTTTGGTTTACAAACAATCGCCTGAACAATTCCAGCAACAATTCCAATCCCAATAAAAGGGCACAAAGACGTAAGAGGAGCGCCCACAATCGAAACCAAAATCGCAAGCGGATGAGCGCCTGCAATCAAAGAACCAAGCCCCGCAAGAATTCCGTTCCACAAAACCCAGGAACTTAACATCTGCCAGCCCTTCTGTTGTCCGCCGTAAACAAAACCCAAAACAATTAAGGCAACAATTAAAATCGGAATAATCCAGGACACAATTTTTGAGCCAGTTGACTTCTGCGGAACTTCTTGAATTTTTGAACAATCCGTAGATTCTTCACCAGCAGCAATTTTTTTCAAATGTTCAACTACGCCAGGCAAATGTCCCGCACCTAAAACCGCCAAAACCTTATCGCCTTTACATTCCCAAATATGAGAAGCCAAATAAAAATCACGCTCATCAATTAAAACTTCTTTTACCTTTGGAAGATAATGTGAAAGTTCGTTCATCATATTGTCCATTTCGCTCGACTGCTTTAAGTTTTCAATTTCTTCAGAACTTGCTTCTTCTTTTGAAAAAGCACTTGCAATCAAAACCGAAAGTAACTTGCACTTTCCATAAAAATTATTTTTTGCCCAGGCACGTCTCAAAGTTACGGCAATCGGGCGGTCAACCATAGTTTGCGGAATATTCAATTCTTTAGCTTTTTGAATTGCAGCCATCATTTCGTCTCCTGGTTTAACAGAAGTTTGCTGCCCCATTCGTTTTTGATAACTTGACAAAATCAAATTCGCCATCATTAAAAAGCCCATTTTTTTCTTAAGAACCTTAATAATGTCCATTTTTTTCCAGGATTCTGGATTTTCCATATTTTCCAGCCGGTTTTTATCCAGTTCAATAGCAACGTTATCTGGCATTTCCCTTTCAATCGCGGATTTTACTTCTTCAATACTTTGCGCGCTAACATGAGCGGTTCCCACCAAAATAAATTTTCTGCCGTTAAGTTCAAGAATTTTTTGAGTTTTGCTTAATTCTGATTTTGCGTCGGCAGAACAGTCTTCGGCTTTGGCTGTTGGTGCATCTGCGCCGGCAGTTTGTTTTTTATCTTCGGCTGTAAATTTTTCATCTTCTGATTTAAGTGCCGCATTTTCATTTTCGCCAGCAAAGCTTTCTTCATTATCAGCGACATTTTTTTTAGCATTAAGTGACGACTTTTTAGCGTTAAAAATCGCCTCTTTTGTTTCAGCGTTATCATTCATTTTTTCATCATTTTCTTGAAACATTTCCAATTCCTAAGTTTTAATATTTATGGTTGGTGAGCAAGGTCGAACCATGGTTGGTGCACTTCGGCGTTGCTCAGTATCCGCAAAGTCGAACCA
>CAZDAY010000039.1:0-3870 GCA_964503435.1 uncultured Treponema sp. | reverse complement strand
GCAAAGTCGAACCATCAGAATCCGTCAATAACAAAAATATTGACATAAAATCTAAAA
Organism: uncultured Treponema sp.; assembly: GCA_964503435.1. Classification (GTDB taxonomy): domain Bacteria; phylum Spirochaetota; class Spirochaetia; order Treponematales; family Treponemataceae; genus Treponema_D. Next base: position 3,813 of record CAZDAY010000039.1, on the reverse strand, counting down.
TTCAACATTCGACTCTCCTTCTTTAACCGCCCATTCTGCAAGTCTGAATTCAAAAAACATTGGAGAATTCATTGCAAGAACCTTTGAATAATATTCTTTTGCACTTTCATAACTTCCAAACATATCATAAAGCTGCCCCAAATAAAAATACATTTTTCCACGCTGATTTATATTTGAAATTGAAGCAATTTGCTGGGCAAGCAACTGATATCCATTTTCATCATGATAAACACGAAGCATTTTATATTCCATTGTATTAGGATTGCCCATTTTTCTAAGAATATCATTGCTGTATTTTTTTGCCCTGTCAGAAAGTTCTTTTGCGCCCTTAGAATTTCCTGCATTTTTTGCATCCTTACTGAGCATATAATAACAATAAGTCACCATAAGCGGATAAGAAATGTTTTCTTGATTATATTTTCTACATTCAAAAAACGCTTTTCCGGCTTCTTCCCATTTTTTTTCGTGAAGAGCAATAACGCCAATACTTTCGTAAGCATAATAATATTTTGGATTAAGTTTTATAACCATTTCATAATCAGCGAGCGCTTCCTTAAGTTTTTCCTGTTCATCGTAAATTCCGGCTCTATAAGCGTAAGCCAGAAAATAAGAATCATCAATTTCAATCGCACGAGTCCAAGCATTTTCTGCTTCGTCAAAACGTCCTAAAAATCTAAGATACTGACCGTAATCTAAATAATAATCATAATTTGAATTATCTAAGGCAAGTGCTTTTTCAACATTATCAGCGGCAACTTTATATTCATCGTTTGCAAATGCCAGTTTTGCTAGATAAGAATACGCTTGTGCATTATTCGGATTTACTTTAAGAAGTTTATTAAAAGTTTCTTTTGCCTTGTCATCATTTTCAAGATAATAATCCATTTGTCCGGCACCAAAAAGTGCATCTTCATTTTGAGGATTTTTTACCAGTGCTTTTTGATAATAAAGTTTCGCCTGTTTATAATTTTTTCTAACCGCCGCAGATGAAGCCAATTCAATGTTTGCGTTTTCGTTGTAGGGATCTTTTGCAATAAGTTTTTTAAGTTGCGCATCTTTTTGCTTAGAATTTCCAGACATTTGTGCAATCATCATACGAATTTCTATAACATCTGTGTTATTAGGATTTATTTTGTCAAGAAAGTCGCAAGTTTTTTCCGCTTTATCAAATTCTTTGTTGCTTACATAAAGCGACGCTTTTATAAGATTTATATCAAAATCTTCAGCAATTTCTTCATCAATATTTTCGTAAAGATTTAGTGCTTCCTGGTCGCTTGTTTCAAGAGCAATTCTCAAGGAATTCATAAATTTTTCTTTTTTAAGCGAAAATAAAAGTTTAGACAGTTCATCAGTTTGATTTTTTTCGCTAAGCAATTCGCAAAGTTCTATTGCATTTTCTGTATCGCCGGTTATTGCCAGAAGATTTGCACGTAAAATTTGCATTTCATAATCAGCAGCATATTTTTTTTGATTTTTTGCGGAAAGTTTTGAATATTCTGCTAAAGCTTCATCATATTGTGAATTACGAGAAAATTCTTTTACTTTTGCAATAAATTCTGATTTGGAAAAATTTTCATTTTCGTGCTTAGGATTTTGCGTTTCTTCTAAAATTTCAATTGGCAATTCTTCAACTTTTGAACTTTGGCAAGAATTTAACATCATCAAAAATCCTGCAGAAAGTAAACAAATTTGCGTAATTGCACAAATCTTTGCTAAGCGAATTAATTTTAATATTTTCATTTTATCTCCATAAAAATCACGGTGGTTGAACAAGGTCGAAACTACCATAATATAGTAGCGAGGTCATTTCGATACTTCAACATGACTCAGCAACCATAAGCTCAATGACCACTATGTTTTAAACTTATTAGACAACCCCATGACAAAGTGTTTCCATATTGAATTTTATAAAATCAATAATTAAAATAAACAAAATGCGTAAACATCCAATACGAAAGTTTTTTGCACTTGTTGTAGTGTATGCCGTTATTATTGTCGGTATTTTTGTACTTCAATTTAAGACAGAATCTATAATTTCCAAAAACATTGGAAATCTTCATATTTCTTTGGCTCAAACTGAATCCGAAAACAATACTACTCTTTTAAGAAATCAATTTAAAGTAAGTTACAAAGGAATTAGTTTTTTAAATTCTGAATCTAATCCAGTTTATGGAATTCGCTCAAATGGCGAAAGACAAATCCTTGAACTAAAAGATTATTCTCAAAGTGATTTAAGTGCAAATTTTAGTTTTAAAGATGGCTCAAATCTTATTTTTACGCTTACAAATCTTAATACAGACGGAGAACTTTCGCTTATTGCCTCTCCTTCATCAAGTTTTACAGAAATTTCTGTTCCATATACAATTTCAAGTTCTTACAAAATTCAAGATTCATCTAGCGAACACGCAATTCTTGCCGCAAAATCAAATTTTTACACAATAATCGCTCATAATCTTAATGACGGACGAATTACGCTTACAAAATTTGAAAACATTGCAAAATTTCAAAATTATGATCCAACAAAACGATTTTCTTACGAAGCAACACTTAACTTAGCAAATTCAGAAGAAGGAGATTTTACTGTTTTAGCAAAGCAATTATGCAGCCAGTTAGTTTCTCGCGTTCAGGAAATGCTTTCTGGTGCACAGTCAGATTCGCTTTCAGAAGCAGAAATTGTTGCTTACGTTGCAGAAATGACTCTTGAAGGAAAATATAACGAAGCACTTGATTCTATTCCAGAAAATTTCAGACGTGGAAACAAAAGAACTTATTTATCAACGCCATATTTAAATAATCTTGCAAATATGAACCGTTCACTCATAATGCAAACTGGTCGCTACGAATCAATGGTTGAAAGTGCAATTTCTTCAAAAAGTCTTGATATTTTTATTGCTGATGGAATTTCTGATTACATTCTTCGGGAAAAGAAAACTTCAAAAATCCAGCAAATTCTTGAACTTCCAGGAAATCTTTTGCAAAGCGAAGAAGGATTTTTACCAAATTTAAATCAGGCGACTGGCATTTTAAATGTCTGGACAATTCTTTATCAAAATGACAGAAATTTATCAGAAAAATTAGAAAATGTAATTCAGCCCTGCTTAAATTTAATTGCCGATAATTTTAGTCTGGAAGATTCAAAAATCACAATTCAAAATCAAAATTCTCAGAAAAATGAATCTCTTGTGCAAAAAGTTTTAACTGGAAACGCACTTGTAAAAACTGGAAAAATTCTTAACCGGAATGAACTTTGCACAACTGGATATTTGCTTATTAACACTTCGCTTAAAGAAAGAACGCTTGAATTAAATGAACTTGCATCTATTTATACGATTTTGTCTCCAGAAAATAGATTTTATCCGCACACAGAAATTTTGGGTTATTACGGAGAAAATTGTGTTTGGGCATGGACTTGTGCTTCTTCAATTACTTATTCAATTACAGAAGACAGCATTGTTAACATAAATATTGATTTTCCTTTGAATTACACGCATCACATTATTTTTAACGGAATTCCAACTTTCCACAGCCAGATTGAAATTCAGCGCCAAATGTTCCGCACAGATCCTCGATTTGAAACTTACAATTCTTCTGGTTATGTTTATCAATCAGATGTGCAAACCTTGCTTATAAAAAGCCGACATAAATCTCAAATTGAACTTATACGACTTTTCTGCGACCCAACAGATAATTTTTACGACATAAGCGGAAATCTTACAGTTACGCACGCAAGAGAAGAATAATTTTTTGCAGATTTTGCGGATTTTTTGTAAATTTTTAAGAATTTTCAGCCGATTTTTTTAAGAAGAATATCAC
>CAZDAY010000038.1:0-10437 GCA_964503435.1 uncultured Treponema sp. | reverse complement strand
AATATCTTGACTTATGAAAATAAGCGATTAAAATATTATATATGAGTGATTATCTTGACGCTAATAATGAAGAACTTCTGAAAGACTTTTTTGCGGAAGCAGAACAGCAGATTGAAGTTCTTGAAAGCAATATTCTTGTTATAGAAAATGACCCCTCAAATCATGATGCTATTGATGAAATTTTCCGTGCTGCTCATACTTTAAAAGGTGGCTCTGCAACAGTCGAAATGACTGAACTTTCAACTTTTTGTCATGACGTAGAAGATCTTCTTGATGCTATTAGAAGTGGAATTGTTACTGTTTCAGAAGAAATTGTTGATGTTTTGCTAACTGCGATTGACACAATTAAGGCAATGCTTGAATCAAGAAGTTCTGGGTCAGTTTATCAGGAAAGTGTTGAAGGTATTGTTAATAAAATAAAATCTTATATTCCGGCAAAGGCGGCTAAAAAATCAGCGCCACCTAAAATGCCAGCAAGTCTTTTGGGTGCGGCTAAGGCAAAACAGGCAGAATCAGGTTCTGCAACTCAATCAAATGCGTCAAGGGAAACTGTTTCGGCTTCGGCTCCTGTGGCATCCGTTGCAGATTCTGCAAATCAAATGCCTCCGGTTACGCCACTTTCTGTTGATGAATACAACGAACTTAAAGATGCAACTCCAGAAAATCAGAAACTTTGGTATATAAATGTAACTTTTGATGAATCAAATCCAATGAACAGCGTTGGTGGAATTCAAGTTTTTGCTGCTTTAAAAAACTGTGGTTCGGTTTTAAAAACTATTCCGGATTTTGAAGCACTTTACGAAGATGAATTTCATCCGCAGGTTGTTTATTACATTGCAACGGCTTCTAGTGCAGAAGAACTTGAAGATTGTTCTTATCTCGATGATGTAACTCTGGCAACAGATGCTCATTTGGTTGAAGATCCAGAAGTTTCGGCTCAAAAGTCTGCTTCTCAATCGGCAAATGCAAGTTCAAGTGCGACTGTTAGCACAGCGAGTCAGGATGTTTCTGAAAGTCAAACAAATTTAACTCAAATTTCTTCAGATGAATTGAAAATTGCTGAAAGTTCAACGCCTGTTGCTCCAGAAAATCTTGCAAAATCAGCAGAATCCGCTGAATCAAAAGAAAAAGAAGAGCAAACTCTTCCTGCAACAAATGCAAATGTTCAGCAAGCAAAGAAAAATTTGCAGCCTGCGGGGCATTCTGTTAATCAATTAGGGTCAATTTTACGTGTTGATTCTAAGCGCGTAGATAATCTTATGAATCTTGTTAGCGAAACTGTAATTACAAAAGCGGCATTTAACCAAAATGGACTTCAAATGGCTGATCTTCAAGTCAGATTGCAAAATTTGAATTCAATTTATAAAGATAAACAGCATAAACTTTTTGATTTGCTTCCAAAGTTAATTGAAAGTGCAAAAAATGGAGAGCCAGTTAAAGAAATACGCCAGAAACTTGCAGAAGAATACGGCGATATGAACACATGGTTTGATGCGTTTGAAAATGATTTTAAAGCTTCATCTACAAAATATCGGGCTACAACACAAAATTTGGGACGAATTACAAGCGAACTTCAAGAAGGCGTTATGAAAATTCGAATGGTTCCGATTGGAACTATTTTTAATAGATTTCCGCGTGTTGTTAGAGATTTAAGTCGCGATTTAAATCGTAAGGTTAATCTTGTAATTGAAGGTGAAGATACAGAACTTGATAAAACCGTTGTTGATGATCTTTTGGATCCAATCATGCACTGCGTAAGAAATTCTGTTGACCATGGAATTGAAACTCCAGATGTTAGGAAGTCTTTGGGTAAAGATGAAACTGGAACGCTTACATTGCGCGCTACAAACGAAGGAAATATGATTGTTATTGATATCATTGATGATGGAAGTGGTATCAATGTTGAAAAAGTAAAGGAAAAGGCAATCAAAAAAGGTCTTATAAGTCCAAATAAGGTTATTTCTAATCAGGATGCTTACGGTTTAATTTTCTTACCGGGATTTTCTACAAGTGATAAAATCAGTAATGTTTCTGGTCGTGGCGTAGGTCTTGATGTTGTAAAAACGATGGTTGAAAAGTTAAAGGGAACAATCAGCGTAACAAGTGAAAAAGATAAGGGCTCAAGGTTTTCTATTAGACTTCCACTTACACTTGCAATTATTCAGGGGCTTTTGGTTCGTGTTGGAAAAGAAGTTTACTCTATTCCAATCGCAAATGTTATCGAAAGCCAGCGAGTAAAACGAACTTCTATTAACACAATCGACAATTATGAAGTTTTAAATGTTCGTAATGAAGTTATTTCTATCCTTAGATTAAATCGCCTGTTCAATATTAAAAAGCAGGACGATGATGAATATTGCTTTATTGTAATTGTTGGTTCTCAAGAAAAGAAAATTGGTGTAATGGTTGATGCTTTAATTGGCGAAGAAGATGTTGTTATAAAACCTTTGCATGATCAGTTTACATCTTCACCGGGAATTGCTGGAGCAACTGTTTTGGGAGATGGTTCTATTTCGCTTATTATTGATGTTAGTCAGCTTCTTGAACTTGGAGTTCGTCAGGAATTAAGTGCGCAACAACTTCGTGAAGCAGAAGCGGAAAAAAGTCTAACTAGAGGGTAATAAAATGGCAACTATACAGGAAAAACTTAGTGTTCTCGCAAATGTAACAGAAGAAACTCAATCTAATGTTTCAGTACAGGAAAGGGAAAAAAATCAAGTTGCTCTTCCAGATTTTAAAATGGTAACTTTTTCACTTTCCGGAAAAGATTATGCAATAGACATTATGAACATAAAAGAAATTGCAAAGGCAGGGCATTTTACTTACGTTCCAAATATTATGCCATTTGTGCTGGGAGTTTATAATCTTCGCGGAGATATTATTCCTATAATTGACTTGAGGTTGTTTTTTAATATTGATGTTCCAGAACACGATGAAAACGCTTTAGAAAATATGCTTATCATAAATATTGGTGAGCAGACTTTCGGTGTTGTTGTTGATGCTATTGATAAAGTTGTGGGAATTCAAAAATCTTCTATTCAACCGCCACATCCTCTGTTTGGCGATATAAACATAAAGTACATTTATGGTGTTGTTGAAGCAGACAAACGCTTATATATTTTGCTCGATATTAACAAAATTTTTGGTGTAAAGTCTCCAGAAGAAGAAAAAGAATTTCAGCAAGAAGTAAAAAAACAAATAGAAGTTCGCCAGCAGGCTGCAATTGAAATAGAAAAATTGCAATCAGAACAGACAGAAAAAAAATCTGATGGCGCAAGTGATAAAACTTCAAGCGAAAATGTTCAAAGTTCACAGAATCTTTCGGAAGAACAAAAACAAAAATCAAAAGAAGTTGACCTTAATTTTATTGCTGATTCTTTGAAAAATTTCAAGAAATTCTATGTGAATGACATTACAAAGGATTGGGTAAATAATCGTTATGATGAATGGGTAAAAGAACGTGGCGAAAAAAATACTCAGCTTCAAAATGAAGATGATGCTGATGAATTTCTTGCGCCTTTCTATTCAAAATACACGGCAACTTGGTGGGCAGAATCTTACGCTTTAGAAATTGAAAAAGTACTCCCGGAAAATACCGCAAAAAATATTGTTGTATGGAATCCTGGATGCGGAAAAGGCTTTGAATCTTACTCTTTAGCGTGTATAATGCAAAAGCGTTATCCTGATGCGCGCATAAGAATTTATGGGCATGACACTGATTTGTTAAATGTTTCAAATGCTCCGTTAATGAATCTTACCGATGAAGCAAGTAATGACTGGTATCAGCCTTATACAACAAAAACTGTGACCGGCGATTATACGTTTAAAAAGGAAATTAAAGACTCAATTATGTTTGAATATCATGATTGTGTTAATAATAATAATCTTCCGCCAATAGATATTGTTTTTGCCAGAGATTTGCTTGCCTTCCTTCCTGAAAATTCTCAAAAAACTGTTCTAACGGATTTTGAAGAAAAGGTAAAAGGTAATGGAATTATAATCCTTGGTGAAAATGAAAAAATTTCTCTTCCTGGCTGGAAAGAAAAGTTTATTGGGAATATAAGATTTTATTCAAAACAGTAAAACTTGAATTGCTGATTTGTAAACTTAAGACAAAATAAAACTTGTATGCTATAATAGTAAAAAATTGGTGATTCTAATTTTTTGGGGGAATTTAATGAGAGTTGAGTACATTAATCCATTTGTTGAAACTTCTTACAGCGTGCTAAAAGAAGTTTTAGGTGGCGTAGAAGTAAAAAGAGGTGATTTATATTTAAAATCTACGGCGATGCCTGTTATGGGAGTTGCTGCTTTAGTTGGTCTTGCAGGAGATGTAGAAGGACGTGTTGTTTTTGATATGACTTATGAAACAGCACTTAATATTGCATCAAAAATGAATGGTGAACAACTTAAAGTTTTCGATGATTTAGCAAAATCAACAATCAGTGAACTTGCAAATTTGATTACAGGACAAGCAGTTACAAAACTTCATGAACTTGGATTTAAATTCGATCTTACGCCGCCAGCACTCTTTGCCGGTCAGAATATGGAAATAGCAGCATTAAGTGGCACAAATGAAAATGTTGAAGCGCTTATTGTTCCACTTATTACTGAATATGGTAAAATTGAAGTTAATGTCGCAATTCGCGAGCGTACATAATAAAAAGGAGCATAGATATGAAGACAAGAGAGGATTTTCCAACATCAAGTGAACATGCACCAGATGGTATAAAATTAGATGGTTCAAAATTCCGTGTACTTATTGTTGATGATTCAATGTTCGTTGCTAAGCAGCTTACTCAAATTTTGACAAGCGATGGTTATGAAATTATTGCTACAGCACAAGATGGAAAAGAAGCTGTTGATAAATATAAAGAACTTTGTCCAAATGTTGATTTAGTTACAATGGATATTACTATGCCTCGAATGGATGGAATTACCGCATTGGAAAAAATCATGGAATTTGACAAAAATGCCAAAGTGGTTATGGTTAGTGCACTTGGAAAAGAAGAATTGGTTAAAAAATCACTTCTTAGCGGTGCAAAAAACTACATTGTAAAACCACTTGATCGCAAAAAAGTTCTTGAAAGAATTAGTGCGTCTTTGAAATAGGTTTAAAATTGATTTTGTAAATTTATAATTTTAATAAAATATAAAAGGCTGTTTAAATATCGCATTTTGCGTTTTCAATTTAAGCAGTCTTTTTTATTTAGTCTGATAGTTAAAAATCAGCAAATCAAAAAATCAAAAAAAAATTAAAAATTTGCTGACATATTTTGGGATAAAACTTATATTTGAAATATGAATCGAGATGAATTTTTTAAAAAAGTTGCACATAATGAAAAATTGCGGAGTTTTTTGCAAAGAGGTATTTTTGGCAGAGCAATTTTAACTTTTTTTATCCTTTTTCTGCAAATTTTATTTATTATTCTTTTTTGTGCAAGATTAACGTCCTATACTGAAGTTTACTTTATTTCATCAATTATGCTTTCTTGCATTTTTATTATTTTTCTTTCAAATACAAAGGGTAAAAACGAATTTAAAATCGCATGGATTCTTCCGATTATAGTTTTACCTTTGTTTGGCGTGACTGTTTATTTTCTTTACCATATAAATTTTGGTTCGCTTACAATTCGGCATGAAATCAAAAAAATTCGGCTGGATTCAAAAAAATATATTGAGTCCGAAAAAAAAGTTGAAAAATCCTTAGAAAAATTTTCAGAAGTGAAAGATATTGCAAATTATTTGTATAAAAGTGGCGATTTTGCTCCGTCAGAAAATAATCGTATTACGTATTATAGTTGCGGCGAAAAATTTTATCCTGAATTGTGCAAGGAAATTTCTAAGGCGAAAAAATTTGTTTTTTTGGAATTTTTTATTATAAATTTAGATGAATCTTGGGATTTGATAATTGAATTGTTGGAAAAAAAAGTAAAAGAAGGCGTTGAAGTTCGTATAATTTTTGACGGATTTGGTTCTTTGGTTTCTTCATATTCGGGTTATCAAAAATATCTTGCAGAAAAAGGTTTTAAAACATTTGTGGTTGCTCCAATCATTCCGATTTTGACCACCGGACAGAACAACCGCGACCACAGAAAAATTGTTGTAATTGACGGAAAAGTTGCTTTTACTGGCGGCGTTAATATAAAAAATGAATATTTCAATTATGGCAAAAATCGTTTTCCTTACTGGAAAGACAATGCAATTAAACTTGAAGGTTCAAGCGTGAATTCTTTTTCAAAAATGTTTTTACAACTTTGGAATGCGGGCAAAAAAACTTCGGAAGATTTTAATCCTTACTTTTCAATTCATTCTAAAAAGAAAGATTGTGAAAATCTTGTAATTCCTTACGATGACAATGCATTTAACAATGAAGATTTTGCAGAAAATGTTTATCTTTATTTAATCAACAATGCAAAAAAGTATATTCATATTACAAGTCCATATTTGCTTTTGGATAATTCAATGAAAGAAGCGTTGATTTTTGCTGCAAAACGCGGAGTTGAAGTGAGCATTATGCTGCCTTCACAGCCGGATCACATTTTGACATTTTGTGTGGGCAAAACTTTTCTTCCGGAACTGCTTGAAAACGGTATAAATATTTACATTTACCAAAAAGGTTTTTTGCATGCCAAAACTTTTATTTGTGATGATAAGATGGCAACTATTGGTTCAATAAATTTGGATTACAGAAGCCTTTATCATCATTTTGAATGTGCTGCTTTTATTTATGACAAAAATCTTGTGCCGCAAATTGAAAATGATTTTTTGGAATCTGAAAAAGATTGTTTAAAAATGCAAATTTCTGATTACAAAAAAATTCCTTTGCATTGCAGAGCGTACGGAAGAATTTTTAGAATTTTTGCGCCTTTGTTATAAAAATTTCGTTTTATTGCGATAAAATCCATAACGAACTTTGAATTTTTTGCTTTTTTATCACCATACTTGTGTTGAATTTAGTTTTTTAAATTTTTTGAAGTGAGAAGCCTGATTAACATTAAAATTCCCCGAACGCATAGTTCTATTGCCATGGCCAGCCAAATGCCTTCTAAGCCCAGCGGTCCGACTAAAATTAAAGAAAGCGTAATTCTTACTAACCAAATGCTTATCAGATTTAAAATGCATGGAATTCCTGTATCTTGTGCACCGCGTAAAGCTTCCATTGCAACGATTGCTGCTGCATAAAATGGTTCGGCGAAAAGTTCTATTCTTAAAACCTTTGCTGACAGTTCTTGAATTGCTGAATTGGAACTTAAAAATTTAAAGACAAGCGGGCAGGCAAAATACATTATAATTCCCATTAAGGTCATTGCTAAAACTCCGAGTAAAACTGAAATCCATGCGAAACTTTTTGCTAAGTCTGTTCGTCTTGCACCCATGCTTTGACCGACTAAGGTTGTGCTGGCTTCTCCAAATCCGTATCCCGGCATGTAACAAAGTGCTTCGGCTGTGGTTGCGAATGAATTTGCAGCGATTACAACTGGACCAAGCGGCGCGATTATTTTTGTGACTGCAACTAAGGCACCGGTGAATGCAACTTTTTCTATGGCGATTGGAATGGCCAGTTTTAACGCTTTTTTTGTGCAGAAAGATTTTGAGTTTGTAATTTCTTTGCTAATTTTTGCGTGATTTGCTGTGTTAACAGACGACTTTGTGTTAGCATAGCAATTTTCCGTGTTAACAGACGACTTTGTGTTAGCATAGCAATTTTCTGTGCTAACAGACGACTTAATCTTAGCGTAGCGATTTTTTATGCCAAGATATTCATTTTTTATGATTCCGAAATACAAAAAAAGTACGGCACAAGTGGCAGCCGAAGCGCAAGTTCCCAATGCGGCTCCAGTAACTCCAAGTTTTAAAATGTAAATAAAAAGATAATTGAAAATCACATCTAAAACGCACATCAAAACATTTAAAATTCCTACGATTTTCATGCTTCCCGTTGCCTGCAAACACGAACCAAGCAAATAAATGATTTGAAAAAATGGCGTGCTAAGTGAAAAAATCAAAAAGTACATTGCGGCATCTTTGCAGATTTCTTGTTCAGCGCCAAGCCAGAGAGGAAGTTTAAAACTTATTGTTCCTGCCAGAATTGCAACTAAAATCGAAAATAAAATGCAAACCAGCAAGGATTGGTTAAAAATTATTTTTGTATTTTTTTTGTTTCCTTCGCCAACTGCCTGCGAAATTTGTACAGCAAATCCGTTTGAAAGCGAAGAAATTAGTCCGCCTATTATCCAGGTGGAAGACGCAACTAAGCCGATTGCTGCTGATTGAAGTGCACCTAAATTTCCGACCATTGCTGCGTCGATGTACTGCATTAAAATTGAAGATATTTGTGCAAAAATTCCAGGTAAACTTAATTTCCAGACGAAATTCCATTTTTCTTTAAAAGTGAAATTTGTTTGCCTTTGTAAAAGTCGTGAAAGATCGAAATTTTTTTCCATATTTTTCTAATATACAAAAAATTTTTTTCTTCTTACAGAGGATTTTTTTTTGAGATTTTTTTGCAAACAGAAGACTTTTTGTTAAGCAGTAAATTCTCGGCGCAAACAGAAGATGCTCTGTTAAAAAGGAAATCTATCTTACGTTATTTAGAAAATTTTCTCCAAAAAGACTAAACAAATCTATTCAAAATCCGAAAATAAAAATATGGGAATGAATAGTTTTGTAAACAGCGTAGATCTCTTGCAGAGAGCACTTGATGTGCAGTCGCTCCGATATCAAGTTACGGCGAACAATATTGCAAACAGCCAGGTTAGCGGATACAAACGTCAGGTTGTGAATTTTGAAAGTCAACTTAAAAGAGCGTACGAATCTATAGAAAATGAGCATAATTCTTTTCAAATGACTACAAATGATTCGCGCCATATAAAAAGTTCAGTTCCGATTGATTGGCGAAGTGTTGAACCGCGGCGCACAACCGACTGGCAGTCAAGTTCAAAGGCGAACGGAAATAATGTTGATGCCGAAGTTGAAGCGATGAATATTGTACAAATTCAAATGCAGTACAGACTTTTGACACAACTGGAAAATTTTGAATTCAGCCAGGTTAACACTGCAATGAGAAGTTTGCGTTAGTTTTTATAAAATATGACACAAATTTGTAAAAAAGATAAAACTTGACATTTAGGTTAATAAATATAAAAAAATTGGAGGACTTATGGGACTTTTTACAAGTATAAATATTGCTGCAACAGGAATGAGCGTTGAAAGATTAAGAACTGATGTAATCAGTAATAACATTGCAAACGCAAGTACAACTCGAACCGCGGATGGTGGTCCTTACAAAAAGCAAACTGTAATTATTGAACCTATTGCTTCGGAAAATCCTGTCTGGAGAAGTCCTTTTGTAAATCAAAATCAAGATAATGGACCAGGAAAAGGCGTTCGCGTTAAAGAAATTGTCAGCGATACAGAGCAGGGACGCTTAGTTTTTATGCCAGAACATCCAGATGCAATTCAGTCGGGACCAAACAAGGGCTACGTTGAATATCCAAATGTAAATATTGTAAACGAAATGGTTAATATGATTTCAGCAAACCGCGCTTATGAAGCAAATGCCAGCGTTATTCAGGGAAGTAAAGAAATGTTCAGTTTTGCACTAGAAATTGGTGCTTAATTGTATTAAAATTTGTTTTGCATTAAAGTGATTTTGTTGGACTGGAAAAATTTGCGCTTAACTGAAGATTTTTTGTTAACATAAAATTTTTCTGCTTTAGTTTTAAATTTCTGGCTTAACATAAAATCGGCTGGTTTACAGAAAATTTATTAGTTTGCAGAAAATTTTGCGCACTTAACATTGAAGTTTTCTGTTTAAATAAAAAATCAGCATGCTTAACAAAAATCAAATGAACAAAACTTGAAAACGGGAGATTTGATATGGAATTTTCTTTTGGAACTTTGGAATTAAATAGAACAAATCCGGCACATATCGGCACAAAACAAATTTCTGAAACTGTTATTCCTGTAACATATTCTATACAAGAAAATGGAAAAATTCTTCCGCTAAAAAAAATTGATCAAGATATTCACGGTACACAAATTACTCGTTCTGGGGATTCCAATAAACCTAGTTTTCAGAATTATCTTCTTGATGCAATGAATCAGGTAAATTCCCGTCAAATGGAAGTTTCTAATCTTCAAAAGCAAGTTATTACTGACCCTGACAGCGTTGATATTCACGACGTAACTTCAGCAATGGCAAAGGCTAGAATGTCGCTTGATTTGGCACAAACTGTAATTCAGCGTTTGGTTGACGGATGGAACGAAATTTCTCAAAACCGCTGATTTTTTGTGCTGTACTTTACACACAATCATTTTAGACTTTTCAAATTTCTTTCTTCGTGTTATAATTTTTTGGTATATAAAATTTGGGATTTATTGTGTTCAGGTGGGAATTTCATAATAAAGAAAAATTTTGTATCAATATAAAAA
>CAZDAY010000037.1:0-10707 GCA_964503435.1 uncultured Treponema sp. | reverse complement strand
TGATTGGAATAATTGTTGGTTCTGTAAAGAGTAAAAATTCTAAAAAATTTTCTAAGGAATTTTAGTGATATGAAAAAAAATATTATTATCCTTAGCGTTTATACAGTTTTAATTTTTGGAATTTGTATTGCTGTTTCTGCGGTTTATGGGCATATTCCAAAACTTTTGATAAGCAATTTTTCTTATGTTTTTAGTCGTGGATTTTTCTGGTTTTTAAATCTTCTGCCGACAATTATTTTGAGCGGATTTACAATTTCTTGTTGCGTTTTATGGCGGAAAAATTCCAGTAATGTAAAAAGGCGTTTTTCAAAGGAAATGTTTGCGCGTTATAAAAATGTTTTTTTTATTTCGATTGCGTTAACCTTTATTCTTACTTTGAATCAAGAAATTTTTAAACCTTATTTAATTCAAAAAATCCAGAGAAATGAAAATGCTCCAGCCGAACTTGAACAGGCAAAAAAAATTGCAAGTGAACTTTTAGAAGATGATGAACCTTCGCTTGCATTGCAATACGCAAAAAAGGCAACGGAAATTTCGCCAAAAGATCCGGAAGCAGTAAAACTTTATGTTGATATAAACGATTATCTGGAATATTTACATAACCGCGAATTGTTTAATTACGATGAAAATGATGAAATTCAAAATGAAATTCGTGGTGATAAAATTTCAAAGCCACTTTCCGAAAATGACAAAGCGTATACTATTCTTGAATTGATGGAACTTTCAAAAAAAGAAGCGGACAAAAAAAATTGGTTTAATGCACATTATTATGCGAGTCTTGCGGTTGCGGCTTGCGATGGAAAAAATACAAATCTTTCGGCGGCACTTGATGCTGCAAATTATGCATGGAATATGCTTAACAAACCAGTGGAATTTGATAATCTTGCAGAACGTAATATTTTTGCCCAAAAACGAGATGGTTATGCTGCGTTTTATCAGGGCGATTATTTAAAATCATATTATATTTTTGCTGATTTGAAATTTAAACAGAAAATTGAAGATCCTGATGTTGAGCGTTATTTTTCTCTTGCCGAAGAACAGGTTGAAAATCAATATTTTTTCTTTGACGAAACCGACAATATGGCAACAATGCAAACTAATAAAAACGTTTATTTTTCGCTGTTTTATCCAGATGGTTCAAGAAATGTGTTTTTTATGAAAGGCACAATGAATATGCGAAAAAATGGCGGTTTAGTTCAATACATTGAAGGTTTTTCTTGTGTAAATTATTTGGCGGATGGAAAATTTAACTATTCATTTTATGTTCCTTATGCAAAAGTTATTTCTCAACCAAGTTCAATAATGAACAGCGATGCAAAATTTGAGTTGGGAATTGATAATAAATGGAAAAATGTTCCGCTGGTTCAGTTGTGTTCTGTAAATCGCGAAACTGAAACTTTAATAAGCAGACCTGAATTTTTTTACAGCGAAACTGATTTGCCGCGAGAAATAAAAACTTTGCTTTTTCCAAATTCTGATTTTGAATCAGAAAATGAAATTTTAAATAACAAAAATTTGCCGGAAAATTTTGAAGAGTTTAATATGATGATTCTTCCAGTCAGTTTTGAAGATTTTTCTTTGATAAGCACAACTTCAAATAATGCTAAAGAAATGACAATTTTTGAACTGAATAAATTTATGCCAAAGTCAAGAAATTTCGGTTTTGCTAAAGAAATTTATGAAAAAAATTTGCTTACACGCTTGTGTTTTCCATTTTTTATTTTGATTGTACTGATTTTGTGCGGAGGATTTGGCTGGAGTTTTAGAATTCGCGGTGAAGATACAATTTTTAAATTTATCTGGATTTTTATAATTCCATTTTTTATGCTAGTGATGTTTATTGCTTATGAATTTGCCTGGTATCTTTATAATGTAGTGAATTATGTTTTTGTTGGATTTTTTGGTGATATAAGTTTGATTTTTGCATTTGTGTTTTACATTTTGATATTTTTTATTTCTTCGCTCATGTTTTGTTGCCACAAATCTTAAAATTTTAAAATAAAATAACTCCGTTTAGACAGCCCCGCCATGTTTTCTTAAATCCAAAATAAACTTGTTGCAATTAGAAGTTGTCCCGTGTAGTACGTTACAAAACTTATTACGCGGACCGGATAAATTTTTTTTGTGTGAAATGTGTTGTAAATTAAAAGAATGTCGCTTAGCAAAAAGAAAACTGCACCAATCGAAAAAATCAGCCTGCCAGAATCAAATTTGGAATTTAAAAAACCAAATGCCATTGTTGTCATTAAACTTACTATGCTGATGTAAAAAACACCAAAAACTTTGTAAAGCATTTTTATTTTTAAGGTAAGCCCGAAATACACTAGAATTGAAAGGGCGATTATGCAAAACACAATAAGATAAAACAGTAAATTATTAACGTTTGGAAATAATGCGATTAAATAAAAAATGTGTCCTGTAAAAAACAAAGTTGTTCCGCCAAAAAATGACAGTTTTTTTATTTTACTAAAAGCAAATCTTAAATTAAAAATTACATCTGCACTCGCATCAAAACACAAACCAATCAAAATATATTTACTAAAAAAGTGTTCAGTTGAAAAGCGGCTTGAAAGAATTCCCAGACAAACAAAAACAAGTGAACAAAGTCCTTTTAAATAAAGGCTTAGCAAAAATTTTTTTTGTTTTTCCACAATCAGAAAAATAACTTGAAAAATGTAACAGAGGATGTAAAGTAATACAACACTCATCAGCATAAAATTTATAAACTCCTTATAAAATTTTATTAGTTACAAATTAAGTTTTTTTGCAACTTTCTCTAACAACAAGTTTTGGCTGAATAAGAGTAAGTGGTTCCACTTTTTTTTGTTCAATAAGATTTATTGTTGTTTCAATGATTTTATAACCAAAACTTACATAATTATAACTAACGCTCGTTAGAGGAGGGTTCATAAGCGACGCAATAAAAGTATCATCAAAAGTAATAATACTTATGTCATCTGGAATTTTAAGGTTGTGCTCATTTATTGCGTGCATTGCGCCAACTGCGGTAATGTCGTTAACTGCAATAACAATATCGGGGCGCTCTTTTAAATTTAGAATTTGATTCATTACATCATAGCCGCCCTGGGCATCATAACGATTATTTGGAACATCAAATTCTGGATAATATTTTAAATTCAATTTATTGAGCATTTTTTTAAAGCCATTTCTAAGTTCAACAGAAGAAGTAACTTTTTGACTTCCGCCAATAAATGCAATTTTTTTGAAATTTTTGTTTTGGGAAATGTATTCCATTACCAAAGAAATTGATTTTAAATAATCAATGTTGATTCTGGTGCAATTTGTTCCGTCAAGGTGACCAGTTATAACTACAGGAATTGAATTTGTGATTTTGTTGACTTTTTGAGCATATTCTGAATCTGTTTCAAGTTCGTCTGGTGCTCCGCCAATCAAAATAATTGCATCAACTTTTTGATTAGCAAGATTGTCTATAAGTTCAAATTCTTTGAGTCTGTCGCTAAACGAATTACAAAGCAAAAGAGAATATCCTCTGTCGGCAGCAGCATTTTCGCAACTTACAAAAAGCGATGAATAATACGGGTTTCTAATGTCAGCAGTTAAAATTCCAATTGTGTTTGTTTTAGTCTGGATTAAGCCACGTGCAAGAATATTTGGATGAAAATCATATTTTTTAATAATTTCATTGATTCTTTGTTTTTTTTCTTCGTTTACTTTTGCATTTCCTGTTAAAACACGACTAACGGTTGCAGTAGAAACTCCGGCTTCTTTTGCGATATCAACTATTGTAATGTTCTTTTTTTCAGATCTACTCAAGTGTGCTACCTTCACTTATAAAACATTTTATAGTTTTATGGTTTTATGGATTTTCCTACTTTTTTGCAGATTTCGCTTCAATTTGTTTTTTTATAGATTCAGCAAAAAGTTTCTTTTGGTCATTGCGAAGTGGAACAGAAAATTGTGGCTGACCGTCTTTTTGCGAAACACGATAAATTTTTTCAGATTCTCCAGTGTAAGCCGGACTTGTAGAATTATTTAACCACCAGTCAAGAACAGAAACAACGCAAAGTGTATATTTTATAAGATTCGCATTTGTTGCCGCTGTTGCAGAATCACTGCGTTTTGCGCCTAAAAGAACGTCTAATCGAATAGAAATTGAATTTGGTAAATCAAAATTGTATCTGTCCCAGGGATTTAAAACACCAAGAACTGGCTTTTTTGTTGCAGCATTTTCATCAATTCTTCGGACAAAATTTGTAAAAACTGTGCGGATATAATCTGTTCTTGCATACAAAGGTCTGTATTTGCTGTCGTTGCTTGGTTTTTGCAAAATTGGTGCATTAAACTGATAATTTGGTAAAAAGAAATATTTTACGCGCCAGAGGATGTTATTTAAATTTTCTTTTCCATACTGTGTGCTTGCATAATCAGCACTTGAATAAATTGAATTTACGTAAGTTCTTAAATAATCGCCAAGTTTTTTATCAAATAATTCTTCGTGATAAAATGCCCAGTCGCTCATTGCGTTATTTATATCATCGCCAATATTTGCTAACTTTTCGTCTGCTTTTATATTGAAATTTATGTTTCGGCATCCCTGGAAAAAGTCTTCGATAATGCGAATTAAAACAACTGTTACTTGAAGCGGATTTTGCGGATCTAAAACGTTAAATCCATCAGCAAAATTATAAATCGGCTGAAAATATGGATATAAATCCGGATGAGTTTCTAAGTGATTAAAACCTGCGTCAGGGAAAAGTTGCTCAAGAATTTTTAATCCCATAAGAACAACATTGTCTTTTACGCCAGCAATGTGCCTTTGCGAATCTTCAAGTTTTTTCTTTTCTTCAGTTTTCTTTTTTTCATCAGGTTTTTTCTTTTTTTCTGGAAGCAGAAGATCAAATTTTGTGATATTCAAAAATTGTAAGATTTGGGCGATTTGTGCTGTGAAAAATTTTGGAAATTCAACATATTCACTTGCACACATTCTCATCAAAAGCGGATACATTCCTTTTATAACTTGATTATAAATGTAAATCCATTCAGTAATGCCTTGTTTTGCGAGAATTTGAATTCTGTTTTTATCAACATCAGGATAAGAAATTATGTCTGCGTAAATTTCTTTTATTAACAGAGGAATTTGCTGTTCGCCAATGTAATAAATTGTAAGAACTTCTTTGTAAACTGCGCGGATAAACGGAATAAGCATGGAAACTGTAAGATTGTCGGCTTCGTTTTGAATGTCGAGCGAAAGGACTTTTATGTCACGCATTGTCCACTTTCCAACGGTTCTAAGAAACTTAAATTTTAAATCAACTTCTGTGGCAATTTTACTTTTATAAGAATCCGGCGAAATTTGAATAAAAGTTTTGATTGTGCTTGTAAATGCTTGTAAATGGTCAACGTGCCGTTTTACAATATATTCACCAAAATTTTTACTGACTTTTTCTTTATTTTTTGAATTCATACGAAACAGAAAATTGAAAAATCCGTAATTTGGTTTTATTTCGTACAAGGGCGACATCATCAATTTGTCCATGAGTTTTAAATCTCGGGGAGTAAGTGCGGGCAAATCTTCTTCAGTTTTCTTTTTCTTTACATTGCTTGTGTTGAAAGTTTGGGTTGGCATAGGTTTTATGTTTGTGCTGGCAGTTAGTTTTGAACTTTTATCAGAAATATCAGAAGCGGAAAATCCAGAAGCTTTTATAACAACATCCTGACGTTTTCGATTAGAAAAATTTGATGTATCAACAGAAACTGGTTTTTCTCTTAAAACTTCACCGCCTAAAACTTTTTGCATGGCAAGAGCTTCTTTATCATCAACTGGGCCGATATTTCTTCTGGTGCGATCAATAGTTCCTGGTTCAAGTGTACGAGCAGGCCTTTTTTCTTGCTCTTCTGCCATACAATTATTCCTCCTTGATTTATAAACGCTTTTAAATAATCGGTAATTTTTTTATTTTCATAAGAAAACTTACAGCAATCTTATAATCAAATCAAGAAAATAAAAGAATTTGATTTAGTTTTTCGCTTAAATTTTATGTTTCAAATTTATTTTTTTGCTCCTGATTTGTTTGTATTTATTCCGAATTTTCGCTTTATGTTTCAGATTTATTTTAAAAAGTAAAATTCAAAGTCGAACTAAATATTTATTTGCAATTCCATGGAAAGATCTAAAAGAAAGTTTTTCACCTTGATTTGTCAGTAAAGTTCCTTCAAAAGTTCCATAGATTATATGATAAACTGTTCTTACAATAAAAACACTAATTTTATTAAGATTATCTGAAATTGGAGTAAAACTAAGGTCAATCATTCCTTCTGTGTCTTGAATAATCCATTTTTTGTTTAAACCGTAAGGATGCGTAATTTTTACAGGCGGAAGTAAGGTTATTTTTCCGTCATACATAAGCTGATTATCATTTAAACGTTCGGGGCTGACTTCTCCGTTAAGTTTTTCTTCAAGTCTGAAAGAAAGCATTTTTCCATTTAAATCACCAAAGCCAATTACATATTCGCCACGATTTCTGAATGAAGTGTAAATTCTGTTCATTTCAAAAACGCAAAGTCCTTCTTTTTCTGTCATTGGAATAGGATTTTGATGTTTAGGAAACAAATTTAAAGTTCCTTTTAAATGCATAGTGGAAATATAAGTTGCAGAACAGCGGCGCATTGTTGGAGAAGGAAGAACGTAAGTTAATTCAGCAAAATCCGGAGAATTAAAATTTGCAAGAAGTGCACCGTTAACAGAAGGTTTTATTTTGTTGCCTTTTAAATTGAAAATAATTGAAAGATTGCCACGGTTTCTGTCCCATGACATACGAATGTAGCGGGATTTTCTGTAACTTGAAGTTGACGCTCTTTCCAAATCATGTGGAATAAAACGTTTTCTGGGACCCATTATGTTATGAAAAACAAATTTCTGTTTGGTTTGGATGTTCCAGAAAATAAGTTCAGCCCAGCCGAAAATCTTAGCGTCAATAAAATTTATGTAACCAATATATTCTTGAATATTAAAATAAACCGTAATTTTGCTTTTAATTCTTAAGTTTGTAATAAAAGGTGGAAGAGAAAGCGTACTGTAAGGTTTATAAACTCCGCGAATATCTAATCTTTTAGGATGCCCCAAAAAAGTACCAAAAACTGGTTTTTTATCTTTTACAAAATTTGGCGGCATTTTAGATAAATCTCTTGTATACAAAGCGACCTCTTGAGTAAATTATATAATATTTCTTTGGCGTCTACAATTATTGATATTACAAATATTGGAATGGCAGAAAATTTGCCTACTGTTTTTAATGTGCTTTTTCAGAAAACTGCGGTTTTCAATAAGAAAATGTTTATTTTCCTCTTAATGTACTTTGATGTTCAGAACTTATGATTGCTTTATAGTTAAATCAGAAATTAAATTTTGACCTTATGTTGATTACGAGAATTTTCGTTTTTCTAAAGGTCATTACAGTTTTACGGTGATATGTTAGAAACTTCGTTGCAAGTTCTGTGTTGCCATCTTTTATTTTAGGAGAAATTTTATGAAAAAATTTACATTTCTTTTTGTTTTACTTGCAAGTGTTATGATGAGCAGTTGTGTTATTTTGCTTGATGATGAATACGAATCTAATTCTAAAAATGCAAAAGTTGTTATAGAAAATTGTGATTCTAACAGAAGTTCTTATATTCAGATTGTTGAATATAAAAAGTCTTCGTCTAATGTTTGGGAAACTGGCTGGGAATATACAAGTAAATATTCTGATTCTGATTGCAAGTTTTCTATTAGCAGAGGATATTATGATTTTAGAATAAAGGTTATTTATCCAAATTATTACGGCAAAAATTGTGATGCTTACACTTTGTATTACCTAGATGATTCTGATGAAATTTATTTAAGTTCGTATTCTTACACAACTTTAGTTTTTGATGGAAAGACTTTTTTTGAAAGATAAATGTTGGCATTCTTTGCTAGACGTGAACCTATAATCTGGACTGAAAGATTCCGTCAGTTTTCTGCAAGTACACAGAGGATGTAGCCCGCCGTGTAGCACCTTTAGTCTCGGGCAAAGATGACAGTTTTGTGCTAAGTGTTAGTCAATCGCAATTCAATTAGTGGTTTCGACCTTGTTTAACTACCGTAAGTTTTGCCCGAGATGAGCGTGAGTGTATTCGCAACGAAGTTTCAAGCGAGTGCGAAAGGGCAGTTTTGTTTGGGGCGGACGGTTTCTTTTACGAGATAAGTGTAATCAGAAAAACTCGCTCCAATGATTCTACTGGGCTAATCAACTATAAAAAAAATACATTCTTCCACTTTACGAGCAATTAAAAACTTCCTAAAATGTTGTCCTATGGAATTTACACAAGAACAAATTGACGCATTGAATGTTAATGAAGTCGAAATTATGAAAAGAATTGCTGAAGAATTAGAAATTCGTGTTCAGCAGGTTAGCGCTGTTATTAGCTTGGTTGAAGAAGGTTGTACTATTGCCTTTATTTCTCGTTATCGTAAGGAAAAACATGGCGAATTGAATGAAGTTCAGGTTACTGAATGTGATCATCGTTTTAAATCTTACAAAAATCTGGAAGAAAGACGGCTTGAAATTGTTAAGGGAATTTTTAATCAAGGAAAATTAACTGAATCGCTTTATAACGCTGTAATGGGCGCAAAAACTTTAACTGAACTTGAAGATTTGTGGGCTCCGTTTAAGAAAAAGAAGAAGACTCGCGGTATGATTGCGGCTGAAAAAGGTTTGGAAGCTTTGGCTGATTTTATTATGGCTGAAAATGATGATAAGGCGGTTGAAGAAAAGGCAAACGAATTTATAAAAACTGACAACGAAGATGTGGCGCTTAATGTTGAGTCTGCAAAAGATGCGATTGACGGAGCAAAAGATATTATTGCTGAGCGTGTTAGTCAGGACACAAAAAATCGTGAGGCGGTTCATAATCTTTATATGGATACAGGTTCTATTGTGACTAAGGGAATTGTTCCTGAAGGTCAAGATGAAGAAACTGCCCAAAAAACTTCTACATATAAAATGTACTGGGATTATTCTGAACCATTAAATCAGGTTAAGCCGCATAGAATTCTTGCAATAAATCGTGCAGAACGTGAAGGTGCGCTTGAAGTTAATCTTGTTGTTGAAGTTGATTCTGCGGTTAAAGAAATCCAGAAAAAGTTTAAAATTTCTAATAAATATTTTTCTGAGGCCATTGAAGATGGAATTATAAGACTTCTTTCGCCGGCGGTTTTGCGTGAAATTCGCAGTGATGAAACGGATCAGGCTGATGAACATGGAATTGGAATTTTTAGCGAAAACCTTAAAAATCTTTTGATGAGCCAGCCAATTAAGGGAAGTCGTGTGCTTGGCGTGGATCCTGGTTATAGAAACGGAACAAAATGCGCTGCCCTTGACGAAACAGGAAAATATCTTGGCTTCTTTAAAATTTTCCAGGAACAAAATCCGCAAGATGCTTACGAGCAAATCAACAATGCGATTGACAAATACGACATTCAGGTTATTGCTGTTGGAAACGGAACTGGCAGTCAGGAAGTTCAAGCGATTGTTTCAAAGGTTATTAGCGAAAATTACGCTGATGCTGATGTAAAATACACTGTTGTTGACGAAAGTGGCGCTTCTGTTTATTCAGCGTCGCCGGTTGCCACAGAAGAATTCCCTGACCTTGATGTTATGGTTCGCGGTGCAATTTCTATGGGCAGACGTTTGCAGGATCCTCTGGCTGAACTTGTAAAAATTGACCCTAAGGCGATTGGCGTTGGACTTTACCAGCACGATGTAAACCAGAAAAAATTAAGCGACACTTTGGACGAAGTTGTAGGTTCGGTTGTTAATCAAGTTGGCGTAAATTTGAACACAGCATCTTATATGCTTTTAAAATATGTTTCTGGAATAAATTCGAGTCTTGCTAAAAAAATTGTAAAGTATCGTGATGAAAATGGAAAAATTACAAGTCGTGAAGATTTGAAAAAAGTTCCAGGTCTTGGACCAAAGGCGTTTGAACAGTGTGCAGGATTTTTGAAGATTTCAGAAAGTTCAGATCCGCTGGACAACACCTGGGTTCATCCAGAAAACTATCCGGTTGCTCGCGAAATTTTCCCAATGATTAAGTCTGGTGAAAAAATCAGCGAAAAATCCAAAAAAGATTTGTGCGAAAAGTACAATGTTGGCGAAACCACAATCAACGATATTATAGAAGAACTTGCAAAGCCAAACCGCGATCCTCGTGACGATTATCCGGCGCCAATTATGCAAAAAGGCGTTTTGAAATTTGAAGATTTGAAAGTTGGAATGAAAGTTACTGGAAAAATTAAAAATGTTGTTGATTTTGGAGCATTTGTTGATATTGGTTTGCATGAAACCGGTTTGATTCATATTTCAGAATTAAGCGACAGTTTTGTTAGCGATCCAATGGATGTTATAAAAGTTGGCGACATAAAAGAATTTACAATTATTGATTTGGATAAAGACCGAATGAGAATTTCGCTTTCTTTAAAAAGTGATGCGGCAAGTAGAGCGAGTGGAGAAAAATCTTCGGCTGGTGCTTCTGCTGATTCTGCGTCTGGCGGAAAACGAAAAATTACAATAGTTCGAAAAACAAGTGCAAATTCTTCTGCAAAAAATGAAAAATCTGGTGAAAAAGTTCATCAAAATAACAAAAATCATCAGAATCATCGTGAAAGACAAAATTTTGGTAGCGATGATGGATATTCATACAATC
>CAZDAY010000036.1:0-10769 GCA_964503435.1 uncultured Treponema sp. | reverse complement strand
AAAAACCTTAGAAAAAATCGCAAATTCACTTTCGCCAATCATTATTGTTGGTGCAAATGGACTTACGTCAACGCTGCAAGAAAAAGTTGCTCAATGTCTTGCTCAGCACGAATTGATTAAAATAAAATTTAATGATTTTAAAGATGAAAAAGTAGAACTTTCAAATAAAATTGCACAAGACGCAGATGCAAATCTTATCAGAATAATTGGAAATACAGCAATTTTTTATCGCCAAAATGATAATCCAGAAAAACGACAAATTAAATTATAAAAGCACCTTGTAAAATTTACAAAATTTATAAAAATTCAAATTTAAAATAAAAAAGCGGGCCGCGTTAAGGAGGATGAATGGCGACCCGTTTACACTTTTTATTTCTTGCTGCTAGAAACAATCTACAATAGAAAAAATTTATAGTCAATACATTTTATTAAAGTTTTTTAGAAAATCGATGAATATTTCGCAAACAATACGTTTTGTTACAAAATAAAGCAAAATAGTAAATTTCAGAAAAATTTGCACAAATAAATAAAATTTAATTAAATTTAACTTATCAAAACAAGGGAGAATATATGAACACAAAAATTGGTATAATCGGCGCAATGGATGTTGAATTAAATCTTCTAAAATCAAATTTAAAACCACTTAATTCAGAAAAATCACTAAAAATTACAAATATAAACGGACAGGAATTTGTTGAAGGTTTGTTGGAAAACGTTCCGGTTGTAATTGTTCGCTCCGGGATTGGAAAAGTAAATGCAGCCTTGTGTGCTCAGCGCCTTATTCTTCAGTTTAGCGTAAGTCATATTATAAACACGGGAATTGCTGGCGCCACAGAACACGGTTTAAAAGTTTTGGATTTTGTTGTTTCAAGTGATGCTCTTTACCACGATATGGATGCAAGTGGATTTGGATATAAAATCACAGAAATTCCGCAAATGAATTGTTCAGATTTTCCTGCTGACAAAAAAATGATAGAAAAAATTCAAGAATCATTTAAAAATCTTCCAGAATCAAAAGAACATAATCTTGTTGTTGGAAGAATTGCTTCTGGTGATCAATTTATCAGCGACAAATCACTTAAACAAAAAATTGTAGAAAACTGCTCGCCTGCCTGTGTAGAAATGGAAGGTGCGGCCATTGCACATGCTTCGTATTTAAATAAAATTCCATTTGCAATTATAAGATGTATGAGTGATATGGCAGATGATATTGGCGAAAATACTTATAATTTTAATGAAGAAACCGCTGCAAGTTTAAGTGCAAAATTAGTTCAAAATACTGTTGCAAGATTTTTATAAATTTTTATTATGGGAGATGATTTTATGGAAAAAAAATATAATGTCGACAGTTTTAATCTTGATCACACGAAAGTAATTGCTCCTTTTGTAAGACTCGCAGCAAAAAAGAAAGGTCAAAAGGGCGATGTTGTTTCAAAATTTGACATAAGATTTTGCCAGCCAAATAAAGAATTTATGACAACTGGTGCAATTCATACTATTGAACACTTGGTTGCAGAATATATCCGTGATGAAATGCCTGGCGTTATTGACTTTAGTCCAATGGGTTGCCGAACAGGTTTTTATTTTACGGTTTGGGACGATGTTGATGAAGCCTACATTGCTAATCACTTATTAAATGTTCTTAAAAAAGTTGCGGTTTGGGACAAAGAAGTTCCGGCTGCAACAGAAAAAGAATGTGGTAACTATAAAGACCACGACCTTGAAGGTGCAAAATTTTGGGCAAAAAAATGGGTCGAAGGAATAAACGCAAAAGGATGGAATTGCTATGAACCTTTTACAGAAGTTTAAGGAAACACTTCTCTCTGTTCTGCCGATAATGGCAATCGTAATTTTAATCAATTTTACTATTGCGCCATTAGGTAATGATTTACTTCTAAGATTTATTGTCGGCGGAATTTTACTGATTTTTGGTTTAACGATTTTTCTTTTAGGTGTAGACATAGGAATTCTTCCTATTGGAGAAAAAGCAGGTGCTTCTCTTACTGCAAAAAGAAATCTTCCGTTGCTTCTTATTGCTGCTTTTATAATAGGAATCATGGTTACAATCGCTGAACCCGACGTTCAGGTTTTGGCTGATCAAATAAAAACCGTTGCTCCGAGTCTTAATAAGTGGGGACTTATTTTGATGATTGCTATTGGCGTTGGTCTTTTTACAATGATTGGTCTTTTACGAACAGTTTTGTCGCTTAACCTTAGATATTTACTTATAGCAATTTACATTGTTGTGTTTGCTTTGGCATTTCTTAGCCCAGAAGAATATCAAGGAGTTGCATTTGATGCTGGTGGCGCAACAACAGGTCCTATGACAGTTCCGTTTATTATGGCACTAGGATTAGGTGTTGCTTCAGTTCGTTCTTCAAACAATAAAAATCAAAATTCAAACGACAGTTCTTTTGGTTTAACAGGAATTGCAAGTGCTGGTCCAATTACAGCCGTTTGTGTTTACGGAATTTTAAGCAGAAACTTTACTTCAGCAGAGAGTACCGCAGCAATCGCAAATTCAGCAGAACAAAGTGCAAATCTTGCAGAAAATTCTGAACTTGTTCAAAGTGGATTAAGAATTTTCCTTGACCTTCTTCCTTCAGTTTTAAAAGAAGTAAGTCTGGCTCTTATTCCGCTGATAATTATGTTTATTATTTTCCAAATCTTCTTGCTAAAAATGCCTCCAGTTCAAGTAAGACGAATGTTTCAAGGTCTTTTGTACAGTTTTATTGGACTTGTATTGCTTTTAGTTGGAGTAAACGGCGGATTTATGCCTGCTGGAAAAGAACTTGGAACTTTACTTGGAGCTAAAGCCATTTCAGAAAATACTTTCTGGATTGTTTTCATAATTTTAGTTGCGCTGGCGTTTGGTGCGATTGTTGTTTGTGCGGAACCGGCGGTTTGGGTTTTAACAGAGCAAGTTGAAAACGTAAGTGGCGGCACAATCGGAAGAAAAACAATGCTTGTTGCGCTTTCAAGTGGAGTTGCCATTGCAATCGCGTTAAGTATTCTAAGGATTTTATATAATTTCAGTTTATGGTATATACTAATTCCAGGATATGCTATTGCGTTAATTTTAACATTCTTCTGCCCTCCTCTTTTTATGGGAATAGCATTTGATTCGGGTGGTGTTGCTAGCGGCCCTATGACAAGCACATTTATTCTTTCCTTTAGTTTGGGCGTTGCAAGTGCTACAGGAAATGCCACAGCAGCATCTTCTTTTGGAGTAATCGCTTTAGTTGCTATGACACCGCTTATCGCAATACAAATTTTAGGAATTGTGTTCAAAATCAAAACGAAAAATCTTAATCAAAAAGAAAACTCTAATCAAATTGAGCAGAAATAATTTTATGGGAGGAAAAATGAGCAAATTTTATTTATTAACAGCAGTCGTGCCTCATGGAAAAGCAGAATTGATATCAAATGCAGCAGTTGAAGCAGGAAGTTTCGGCGGAACAGTTTGCATTGGTCGAAGCATAAGTTCAAATAACGTAATTGCTGCATTGGGGCTTGGCAGTGAAACAAGAGATTTAGTTTATATTCTTACAGAAAATCCGCAACACTCTGCAATCGTAAAATCAATTTTAAAAGTTTGCGAAAATGAAAAATCAAATTTTGGTTATATGTACATCCTTGAATCAAGTAAAATGCTAAAAACAGGAAATATTTCAGAAGGAGAATTAGATATGTCTTTTACACCAACAAATGAATTGATAACAATTATTTTAAACAAAGGTTATGCTGATGATGCTATGGCTGCGGCAAGAAAGGCTGGTGCTGGCGGTGGAACTGTAATAAACGCACGAGGAACTGCTCGCGAAGATGATGAAAAATTCTTTGGCATGCACATCGTTCCAGAAAAAGAAATGCTGATGATTATCGTAGACAATGACAAAAAAGATGCTGTTCTTGAAGCAATAAAAACTTTGCCTTGTTTAAGTGAACCAGGAAGTGGAATTGTATTTAATTTACCAATTCAAGAATTTTATAATTTAGGAAAAACTTTGGCAAATTAAAATCTACATGTTATAATAGATAAATATGAGTGACGAAATCGATCCAAGCATTGCTGCATTATTAAAAGAAACAGAATCAAGTCTTCCATCTTCTGTAGAAGAACAACAAAATAACAATAAGTGGGAAGAGTCAGATAAAGAATTTGAAGAACAAATGGCGGCTCAACTTAAAGCAATTTCATCTGTTCCAACAAATCCAGCAAATGGCGGAATAAAAGATGTTGATTTAAGACAAAAATCTTTTGATCCAAAATTTTACGAAAAAACTTTTCTGGACCAGGCAAATCCAGTATTTGACGATCCATCGTATTACAAAATATGTCTTTCCGGAGAAGGCGATTCTGCGCAACGTTTGCATCAGTTGCTCATAAAATATTTAAATTGTCAGGACAAAAAAGATAAAACCGTTTACCGCCAGCAAATAGTTACGGCATACTGGGAATTTTTACGAACCTTAGCACCAAAAATTTCAAATTCAAAAATTCCCTTACCTAAAAAACTTGCCATGCGCTACGGAGTTGTTTTACCTTCACTTTTTTCACCAGATCAAAAAGATTTCTTTTCAAAAGTTGAACTTATAAACAAAAGTGGTGAGCCAATTCTTTACATGGACGAGTGGATAAAGGAAATTTCAACAGGAAAACTAAAACTTAGTACAACTGATGAAGTGCCCACACGCGGAAAAGGTCCGCAAGCAGAACAGCAGCGCATTATGCAATTAAAAAGTAAAAATACGGGAAAACTGCAAAATGCCGAAAGTCTTGTAACGTCAAAAGAATCAGAAAGGCGAAACCTTGAACTTGAAGTACAAGAACGTATACAAATGCTTTGTGATCACAATCATATGATTGGATTAGAACCGCACTGTGCTCCATATACTGATATGCAAAAAAAACTTTTTGGTGAAATAAATTTAAGATTTCATGCATTACAAAAAGTCGACAGAGAATTAAATTCTTATTTAAAAGATCTTCAAGAAGCAAAAGAAATTGAAGAATCGCTGAATCAAAAGTCAAGTGATATGTCTGTTGAAGAAATGAATGTTGGAAAAGAAGAAATTCTTTCTGAAATGTCAACTGTGCGTCAAATGGCAAAAATGACTTGCGGTAGACAGGGAAATCAATTTCCAATTTTTACACGAGAATTTTTCCACTGCATAGACAAAGGAACTGGTTTTAGAGAAAATGTTCTTCGGGAACTTGCACAAATCGAAGCAATAGATCCGGGCTGTTTTACAAGAATTCACAAAGGAGTTGCAAACCGAATTGTTCCTTACGTTCTTCTTGTGCCAACTTACGGCGACATTGGATTTTGCTGGGAACCATTTGACAGATTTAACCGCATTACAAGCCGAGGACGAATTGTAATTCCAATGTATCCGCGCGATTTAAAAACGGCATGCTTGTCCGCAGTTGCAGATTTAAGATGGCAGGTTGCAAAAGAAAAGGCATCTTTTGACTGGATGACTGACGGTTTAACCGGTCGCTATTATCAATATCTCGAAGAAAACAAAATAAAAGGTGATATTAAGCAATTTTTTATAGATGACTACATTTTGTGGATGACAAAAGAATCTGCTGGAACACAAAAACTTCCTAAAGAAGTCCGGGATATTTTCTGGCGCTACATTCCTTTCCCACAAACAATTAAAGATGAACTGAAAAAGCGAAGCCTTGTTTATTTGGAACTTTGCAAAAAAGATTACAATCGAAGCATTAGCGACGGTTATTGATAAAATTTTCAGTCCACAAAAAAACTTAGCCCGCCGTGTAGCCCCTTTAGTCCACCGCAGCAAAGCGAGGAGGATGAGCGAAAAGCAAAGGGCGTAAGGGCGGTTATTGTAAAAAAATTTGCTCCAAAAAATCAAAATTTAACTTTTAGATATTCTAAACTCAGCTAAAAAATTTTCCGAAATTTTAGATATGTTAAAATACGTTTTAAAAAGAATCGGTTTAATGCTTTTAAGTCTTTTCATAATTATGACAATGCTTTTCGTGCTTATAAGACTTTTGCCAAATCAAGTGGAAGCTGTACAAGGCGGTTATGATAAATCACTTAGGGAAATGCGCGAAGCTTGGGGCTACAATAAACCGATTATTGTTCAATATGCAATTTTTCTGAAGAATGTTTTTACAAAATGGGATTGGGGATTTTGCACTACAATGGGAACCTTCCTTGAACCTGTGACTGAATATCTTATAAATCAACTTCCTGCAACAATTTATTTAAATATACTTTCACTTATAATTTCTCTTCCGCTGGGAATTATTTTTGGGATTATTGCGGCAGTTTACAAAAACAAATGGCAGGATCATATAATTCAAGTTTTTATAATGCTTTTTATTTCAGTGCCATCTTTTGTTTATGCATTTCTATTGCAATATTTTATTGGATACAAACTAAATCTTTGTCCGCTTGTAATGAAAGGTGGAAACGACTGGTTTTCCTGGCAAATGTTTCATTCAGCAATTATGCCTGTTCTTGCATTAAGTTTTGGTCCAATCGCAGGTCAAATGCGTTTAATTCGTGCAGAACTTACAGAATCTTTAACAAGTGATTATATGCTTTTGGCACGAACTAAAGGTTTAACAAAATCGCAGGCAACTTTACGGCACGCTTTTAGAAATTCTATGGTTCCGCTGCTTCCTTCATTTTTGGCAGATTTTCTGGGAATTCTTTCCGGCTCAATGATTATAGAACAAATTTTTGCAGTTCCAGGAATTGGAAAAACATACATTCTTTCGATTACACAAAAAGATTACAGCGTTTTTATGGCTTGCTCAATGTTTTACATTGCAATCAGCCTTGTTGCAGGAATTTTGTTTGATTTAAGTTACGGATTTATTGATCCAAGAATCAGAATGGGAGGAAATAAATCTAATGAATACTAATTATACAAATTTTGATTTTGATTCAGAAAATTTTGAAATTCCGCTCGATATTCCAAAAGAAAAATTTGAATTTGTTCAAAACAATCAAAATATTTCTGAAATAAAACTACAAACAAAACCTGTTGGTTATTTTAAAGATGCAATGACACGTTTTGCTACAAACAAAGGTTCGGTTATATGTTTTTTTATAATTTTACTTTTAATTCTTTACGCAATTTTCGCTCCAATTTTTTCAAAATACAAAATTTCTGACAAAGACGCTTATTACGCTTATGCTTCGCCAAAAAATCAACTGTTTACAAAATTAAATTTCTGGGACGGTTGCAAAAAAACTGAAGTAAACCTGGCAACTTATCAATATTATTCAAATATTCCTGGCGCTATAAAAAAATTTTATGGAACAAAAAATTATACAGTTGCCGGACGAAATCAAACCTGGTACAAAATCAGACTGGATACATACAATAAAGTTGGCTGGGTAAAAAAAACGCTTAGTCAGGAAGAATTTGAAAAAGCACAAAAATATGAAAGTCAAACGCAAAATCAACTTTTTTATCCAATCCTCGATGAAAAGAAAATCAAAAATGCCAGTTATAAAAGCGATATGAACGCATGGTTTTTAACAGACGACAGAGGAATTATGCAAACAAACGCCGCAACTGGCAAAGCAAAAGATATTTATCTTAAAAACACAGATTCATCTTTAGCACAAGATTATGTTTATTATGTAAAAAAAGGAAATCAATACGAAACCAGAGTTCTTTATAAAAACTGGTATATTTATGAAAATGGAAAAGAAGCATCTTTTTTGTTTGGTGCTGAAAAATCTGGATATGACATTTTTACCCGTTTAGCATTTGGTGCAAGACTTTCATTAATTTTAAGTATTTGTGTTGCTGCAATAAATTTATTTTTGGGAATAATTATTGGTTCAATCGAAGGATATTATGGCGGCACAGTTGATTTGATAATTGAACGCATAAAAGACATTTTATCTTCTGTTCCTTCCGTAATTATTATGACGCTTTTTCAACTTTATTTTGCAAAAAAACTTGGACCGCTTGTTTCTATGTTTGTAGCATTTATATTTTTTGGCTGGATGGGAACATCTTCTACAGTTCGAGCACAATTTTATCGGTTCAAAGGACAAGATTATGTTTTAGCAAGCAGAACTTTGGGTGCAAAAGATTCTCGCTTAATTTTCAGACACATTCTGCCAAATGCAATCGGATTTATAATTACGAGCAGCGTTCTTACAATTCCAGCGGTAATTTTTTCTGAAGCAAATTTAACTTATTTGGGGATTGTAAATCTTCAAACTGACACAATGACTTCTGTAGGAACAATGTTAAATTCTGCACAAGACGCACTGGCAACTTCACCACATTGTGTGTTTTTTCCGGCATTATTTATTTCGATTCTGTTGATTTGTTTTAATGAGTTTGGAAATGGTTTACGCGATGCTTTTAATCCGTCACTAAGAGGAGCACAAAATGACTGATGCAATTCTAAAAGTAAAAAATCTAACAGTTTCGTTTCGCACAGACAAAGGAATTGTTCACGCAGTTCGCAACGTTAGTTTTGATGTAAAAAAAGGCGAAACCTTAGCGATTGTTGGTGAAAGTGGTTCAGGAAAATCTGTTACATCAAAAGCAATTCTTGGAATTGAAGCGGCAAATTCTATAATTGAAAGTGGTGAAATTTTATTTGAAGGAAAAAATCTTCTAAAATTTACTGAAAAAGATTTTAATAAAATCCGCGGAAATAAAATTACTATGGTTTTCCAAGATCCAATGTCGTCTTTAGATCCAATCGTAAAAATTGGAACGCAACTTACTGAAGCATCAATTTTAAATGGAAAAACAAATCAAAAACTTGCCGCAAAAAAAATAAAGATTTACTTAAAAAATATTTCTGATAAAACAGAACGAAAAGCTTTGGCTGAACTAATAAAACAAAACGAAAAAATTTATCGAAAATATTTTAAAGAAAACCAAAATACTAAAACAGATTTTTTAAATGCCCCAGAACTTTTTATAGATAAAAAAAATCAACTTTCCAATGAATTAAAACTCAACATAAAACAAAAATGTTTTTGCGTTACTAAAAAAATTGCTTATCTAAAAGCAATCAAAATTATGGAAGAAGTCGGAATAACGCAAAGTGAAAAAAGATTTAATCAGTATCCTTTTGAATTTTCTGGCGGAATGAGGCAACGCATTGTTATTGCAATTGCAATCGCAGCAAATCCGGAACTTTTAATTTGTGATGAGCCAACAACCGCACTTGATGTTACAATTCAAGCGCAAATTCTTGAACTCATAAACAAACTAAAAAAAGAAAGAAATATGACGGTAATTTTTATTACTCACGATTTAGGAGTTGTTGCAAATGTTGCTGATAGAATTGCGGTAATGTACGCCGGAAAAATTGTTGAAATGGGAACAAGTCAAGATATTTTTTACAATCCAAAACATCCGTATACCTGGGCACTTTTATCTTCCATTCCTGATTTAAACACAAAAGATAAACTTGAAGCAATTCCTGGAACTCCGCCAAATATGCTTTTTGTTCCACAAGGTGATGCTTTTGCTCCAAGAAATAAATATGCAATGAAAATTGATTTTGAAAAAGAACCGCCATTTTTTAAAATAAGCGACACTCATTTTGCGGCAACATGGCTTTTGCATCCAAACGCACCAAAAGTTGATATGCCAAAAATTCTAAAAGACAGAATTGCAAGCATGCAGCACGAAAACCGTCATTGCGAAAAGTGCTTGTTGAGCAACGTTGAAACACTCAATGGCCAGTGAATTCAATAAGGAATGAAGTATGGATAACAATCAAATTTTAAAAGTAGAACATCTCCGACAATATTTTAACAAAGAAACATTTCACGCAGTTGATGATATAAGTTTTGAAATTAACAAAGGAGAAGTTTTTAGTTTAGTTGGTGAAAGTGGCTGTGGCAAAACAACTACCGGTCGTTCTATTATAAAACTTTACAAATTAACCGGCGGACGAATTTATTTTAAAAACAAACTTATAAATGCTGGAACTTACGAATTTAAACATCCTAAACTAACGAACGTTCTTTCAGAACCAAGCATTACGTTAAAAGATATAAAAAAAATCCAAAAACAGCAAAAATTCGAAACAAAAATTCAAATGATTTTCCAAGATCCTGTAAGTTCTCTTGATCCACGAATGACCGTTCGTGAAATTGTTGCAGAAGGTTTGCGCATTCAAGGTTTAAAGAGCGAAAAAGAAATTCAAGAAAAAATTGCCAGTACACTTTTAAAAGTTGGTTTGCTTCCAGAATATGCTGACCGTTATCCACATGAATTTTCAGGCGGTCAGCGACAACGAATTGGTATTGCCAGAGCAATTATAATGAACCCAGAATTGATTATTGCAGACGAACCAGTAAGTGCTTTAGATGTTTCCGTAAAAGCACAAATTATAAATCTCTTAAATGACTTAAAAAAAGACTTGGGACTTACCATTTTATTTATTGCTCACGACCTTTCAGTTGTAAAATATTTTTCTGACAGGATCGCAGTTATGTACGCTGGAAAAATTGTCGAATCAGCAAATTCAAATGAACTTTTTGAGCATCCATTTCATCCTTATACAAAATCACTTTTAAGCGCAATTCCTTTACCAGATCCGGAATATGAAAAAACTAGAAAAAGAATTCTTTACAATCCAAAAGAATGTCATGATTATTCTGTTGATTTGCCAGACGTAAAAGAAGTTCTTCCAAATCATTTTGTTTACTGCAATAATGCTGAATTAAAATCTTATGAAAAAGAATATAAAAACTTTTTCATAAGATTTTAATTCAGCATTATTGCAG
>CAZDAY010000035.1:0-10871 GCA_964503435.1 uncultured Treponema sp. | reverse complement strand
ATTTTTATAAGTTTAATTTCAGTTTTAATTTTTTTGCGCTTGAATAAAATTGGTCAGCCGCTTTTTTTTGTTTATAACATTTTTCTGGATTTAATTTTATTCATTTATTTTATTTACAGATTTAGTTTTGGTCCACAAAAAGCCAGAAAGGAATTTTTTAGTGCAAAAACATTTTCTGTTATTTTAATTTCGATTTCGGTTTTAATTAGTTTTCGTTCTTACACAGGAAGTATTTCTAAAAATTTGGGTCCGATTTCTTGGGAAGAAACTTTTGTGGAAAGCATTAAGCCTTCTTTGCGTTCAGTCTTATGTGCAATTTTACTTTTTTCTTCGGTTTTAGTTCGTTATGGAAGCAAAAATCTTAAGGGTTTTTCTTCGTACATTTTGCTGGTTTTAGATATTTTATTTATTTCTTCATTTTTAAATATTTTGTGCAACAACGAGGCGTGGCCAATTCCATTTCTTGTAATTGATAACCAGACATTTTTGATTTTAGCGATTATTTTTTCATGGATTGGAATTAGTGCAGTAAGCGGATTTATTTGGCTGGCGATATTTATTATGGGAATTTTGCGAATGGCGAAAATTGAAAACTTAATGGGATTTGCGTCAGTTGCGTATTTAATTTGTGCATTTGTTTCTTTGATTTTGCAACTTAAAATTTTTGATTTACATTTTTCTTTTGTAAAAGAATTTTTTGCGTCTTCATCAAAGCGAATTAAAAAAGATTTAAATTCTTCTGCAAATCTTGTTGAAAACTTAAGTCATAATTCTTTGCCAAAAATTTCAGAAATTAAAACTGATGAAAAAGTGGAATCATGAAAGGGAATCTATAATATAAGAATTTGCTCTGAAATAAAAAAATAATTTATTGCTCGTCCCTTTCCAAAGTTCCGCTAATGAAAATCCAATCCCAAAAAGAAGTTTCTTCCTGCCCCATACGCCAAAATGCAACTTTACTTACAGAATTTTCTTTGTACATTTGAAGTTTTTTTACAAGTGAAAAAGTGTCCTCCCACCAAAGACTTACTTTTATGCTTGTTTCAAATTCTGCGTAAGGAATATCTTCGTCGCGTTTAATTTCAGTTATTTTGTTTTCATCAATAATTCTGTTTACGCCTCTGTTCAGCCAAGCCTTGTTGTAAGTTGAGTCTTGCCAGCTTCTGCCATAAAACGGCAAACCCATAACAAGTTTTTCCTGCGGAATTACAGTTTGTGCGTATTTAACTATTTCTTGACACCAGGATTTTCCTGCGATTGGACCAGGCTCGCTTGTAGACCAATGTTGATCGTAAGCCATAATAATTATTCGGTCAACAAATGGTTCTATTAAAGCGTAATCAAAAATATCGTTTTTTATAGATTTGTTTCTTGCAGGAACGCAAATTGTAAACATTTTATCTTTTGGAAGTTTTTTGCGTAAAGTTTTTATAAAACTTAAAAAATATTTGTCATCTTTTGATAAAATTGTTTCAAAATCAATTTGAACGCCATCGTAAGTTTTTGAATTTTTTACAATAGAACTAATAATTTTGTTTCGTTCATCATATTTGGGATTTAGAACTGTGTGAGTTAAAGCGTATCCAGAACAAGTAATAACTAAATGTTTGCGACCCTTGTAATTTTTAAAAATTGAACTGTCAGGAAAATTTGTAATTTCTCCATAACTGTTTATGTCTGCACTAAAATAACATAAATCTGTTACGGTTTTGTCTTGAGTAAAATCTTTTTCGCCACCGGTAATAACCCATGCCCAAATTTCATCAAATTCGATTTTATCTTGTTCTTCTAAAATTGGTTCAACATAATTTATTTGCGCAAAGGAACTAAAACTTAGAAAAAAGAATACAGAAATCACAAAAATTTTTTTTAACATTAAAAACTCCGAATTGCAAAAAATGTGTCAGGGGCTGACTAACAAGTTCAGCATGACGGTTTTTAATAATTTGTTCACCAAAAATACTCTTCTATTATATTCTGATTTGCTTTTTAAGTCGAATTCTTTTGTGTTAAGTATTTATAGATTCTGAATCGAGTTCAGAATGACGATTTACTGACAGTTTTTTCGTGCAAATTACGGAATATGAATAATTTCTCGCGGTTTACTTCCGTTTGCCGGTCCAACAATTCCTCTTTCTTCCATAAGTTCAACTAAACGAGCGGCTCTGTTATAACCTATTGAAAGTTTTCTTTGAATATAACTGGCACTTGCTTTTCCTGCTTGAATTACAATGTCCAAAGCCTTTTCGTAAAGCGGATCGTCTGCTCCGTCACTAAATAAGGATGCTTGTTCAGAATCTTCATTTTCATCATCATCAATAAAAATTTCATCATCAATATAATCTGGTTCGCCCCAGCAATCTTTTACGGCATCAACAACATTTTCAACTTCTTTATCGCTTACCAAAGTTCCCTGTATTCTGATTGGGAAAGGATCGCTTGCACTTGAATAAAGCATATCGCCTTTGCCCAGCAATTTTTCGGCACCAGTTTTGTCTATAATGATATTTGAATCTGTTCGGCTGGCAACCATAAACGCAATTCGGCTAGGAATGTTCGCTTTAATTAAACCGGTGATTACGTCAACAGAAGGACGTTGTGTTGCTAGCACAAGATGAATTCCTACAGCACGACTTTTTGCCGCAAGACGAGCGATAGCTGCTTCCATTTGTTTACCGGCAGTTGCCATTAAATCAGCAAATTCATCAATCACAATAATAATATATGGAAGTTTTTCTGTTGCAATGTGCTGTTCTTTAATTTTTTGGTTATAACCCACAATTTCGCGGCAACCCATTCCTTTTAAAACCGCATATCGCCTTTCCATTTCGCAAATACAATAATTTAATGCCTGCATTGCCGCTTTTGGTTCAGTAATAACTGGGGTTAGAAGATGTCCAATTCCGTTATAAAGGCTAAGTTCAACAATTTTTGGGTCAATCAAAATAAGTTTTACGTCACTTGGAGAACGTTTGTAAAGAATACTTAAAATCATTGAGTTTACACAAACCGATTTTCCTGCTCCAGTTGCGCCAGCGATTAAAAGATGTGGCGTTTTTGCAAGATCCATAATTTGACTTGTGCCTTCAATGTCTTTTCCCAAAACTACAGGAATTTGCATTTTTTTCCATTCAGGCCGATTTTCTTCAATACATTCGCGGAAGGAAACAACTGCACGCTTTTTATTTGGAATTTCAATACCGACTGCTTTTTTGCCAGGGATTGGGGCAACAATACGAACTGATTTTGCAGCCAGCCTTAACGCAATATTGTCTTGCAGCGAACGGATTTTGTTTAAGTTTACGCCCGGAGCAGGCAAAATTTCAAACATTGTAACAACAGGACCTTTTCGGATTGCAATAACTTCTGCTTCGATATTAAATTCCGCCAGTGTTTCGTGCAAACTTTTTGCAGCCTCTTTTGTTTCATCGTCGATTTCCCAGTAAGGATTTTCTTCATATTTTGTCAAAAGTTCTGTGCTAATTTGATAAGGTCCGCGCTTTTTTTTCGGCACTACTGGAATTGCCCTTGTGTTTCCATTTTCGTCAGTAATTACAGCGGTTTTCCCCACGCTAAAATTTTGATTTTGTATTTGACTCTGCGGATTTTGCTGAACTTGCGGATTTTGGTTAAGTGCTGATTTTTCTTCGAGCGATTCTTCTTTAACTTTTTGGCGAGCATCTTCGTCCATTTTAGAAAAAATTTCATTTAAAGAAGAAAGTTTTGAGTCTTGCTGATTTTGATTTTTTAAATCTGAAAAATCAAATGTTTTATCTTGAAATTTTTGTGTTTCTCCGGCGGACTCTTCTGTTAGCCAGGCGTCTTCGGCTTCGTCAGCATCTTCTGCTGGCAGAGCATCTTCAGTAAACTGCAAATCTTCTGTAGCGTCGTTCACATCTTCTGCAGGAGTAAAATTTTGCTGCACAACAGAGACATCTTCTGTTAGCCAGGCATCTTCGGCTTCGTCAGCATCTTCTGTAAACAAATCATCATCTGCGGGGCTCGAATTTTCTGGCGCAAAATCGTCAACTGCTTCCAGCGGATAAAATTCATCTTCATTGTATCCGTCAGTGTAATTTTTATCTTCTGCGCTATCCAAATCCAAAGCCATATTTATTGCATTGTCCAAATCGTCGTTTTGAGA
This sequence comes from uncultured Treponema sp., assembly GCA_964503435.1. GTDB lineage: Bacteria > Spirochaetota > Spirochaetia > Treponematales > Treponemataceae > Treponema_D. The sequence continues at coordinate 6,727 of CAZDAY010000035.1, read as the reverse complement.
ATTGTTATCGGCTGTGTAAAAAATATCTTCAAAATCTGCTTCAGCCTTTTTCGGTTTTTCTGCTAAAAAAGCATTATTTTTCTGATTTTGGCTTGAAAAATTTTTACTTTCCACAGAATTTTGATTTTCATCTTCGTCAAAATTTATTTCGTAATGAATTTCGTCTTTTTTTTGCGGCTCGTCTTCTTCAAAACCTATTGAATCTTTTTCAAAACTTGAAATTATGCTGTCAAAATCAAGAGTATCGTTAAATTCGGCAGAATTTTTTTGCATTTCATTTTGATTTTTGATTTGCGGATTTGAATTTTCACTGAAATTTTTATTTGCGTTTCCAGTTACGTTCCATGGGTCATCAAAATATTTTGTTTCTTCGGCATTTTGATGATTTTGATTTTCTAAATTTGTAAAATCTTCTGCAAAATTTTCTTCTGTATTTTCTGTCTGATTTTCATCAAATTCGTTTTCTGAATTTTCCGCAAATTCTTTTTCATCAGTTTTATTTTTTACGTTGCCTTCATCATCTAAAGACCAAATGTCGGCTGTGCCTGAACTTTCAAGATTTTCTGTTTGATTTTCAAAATTATTTTCTTCGTCGGAAAATTTTTCGTCCAAATCGTCAAAATCATTTATTTCGCTCAAATTTAAATTTTCTGATTCGGAATTTTCTTGTTCAAAATTGTCGTGAACTTTGCCATCAAATTCATCAGAAAAATCTTCATCAAAATTTTCAGAAGTTTTGTCTTTGCTGCTAAAATTTAAATTGTGTTTTTTTGCGTAAATTTTTGATGAAATTATAAATGACAGAAGATATTCTGCTACAGCCAGTAAAATTGCAATTAAAAGCAGAAAAATTATTTTCATAAATGCAACTGAACTTATGTCCGTATTTGCAATTTTGTGCGCTGTTCGTTCTGCAATGGCGAGTGTAAAAAATGGAATCGGGCTGATTAAAAGTGCAACTGCTTTTTGCAAATTCCATTTTGCTGAAAAACAAAAAAATCCGGCGGTTAAAATATAAATTGGAATTAAGATTGAACAAAATCCATAAGAATTTATTAAGGTTTTCCCAAAAGAATAAAAAATACTGCCACTGGAATGTCCAAAATCTAAAAGTCCTGTTATAAGAGAAATTGAAAATATTGCCGCTAGCAAAAATAAAATTATTCCTAAATATGCTGCATGTTTTTCTTTTTTTGTCATTTTTGCTTCCTTTGCGTTTTCTGTTTTTTTGATTATCGGTTAAAAAAAAATCTAAATTAGGAATTTTCTTGTCGTCCTTGTCGCCATCTTCAGTTTTCGATAGCATCCTTGAAGTAAAGTTCCGAAGTATCAGTTTATAACGAGCGACACGGAGGTCGCGTTTTACTGTTAATGTAGAAGATTTGTTAATAATTTGCGAAGCAAATTATTAAGATTAAATTTTTGCACGGAAGCAAAAATTTAAACGACTTAGCCCCGATTGTAAGGGCGAGCGGAGCCTGGCGACAGACAGGCGGAGCGAGTTGCGTAGCAATGAAACGAAAGTGGAACCCTGAAAAGCGGGTTTTGTTTGGGGCGGACTGTTAGCACAAAACAATAAATTCTTAAATTTTAAACTCGCTCCAAAATCAAAAAATCAAAAATCAAAAATTCTCGACAAATTTTAGAATTTCTGTTAAAATAAAAACGTGTCAGAATTATATATTGTAGGAACTCCGATTGGAAATTTGGGAGACATTACTTTTAGAGCTTTGGAAACTTTTAAATCGGTGGATGTAATTGCGGCGGAAGATACTCGGCACACATTGCAACTTTTGACACATTTTGAAATTAAAAAGCCACTTATTAGTTGTCGTGCTCAGAACGAAGAATTTGCGTCGGAAAAGATTATTAAATTGCTTGATGAAGGACAGACTGTTGCTTATGCGAGCGACGCTGGAACTCCTGGAATTAGCGACCCTGGTGCAATTCTGGCTGAAAATGCGCGTAAGGCTGGGCATAAAGTTGTTCCGATTCCTGGTGCAAGTGCCTTTGCAACTTTGGCGAGTGTGGCTGGCGCTGGCGGAAAAACTCTTATTTTTGAAGGATTTTTGTCGCCAAAACCTGGCAGAAGAAAGTCGCGCTTACGTGAACTTATGGAAAGTGGGGCAGCCGTAATTGTTTACGAAAGTCCTTTTAGAATTGTTAAACTTTTAGCGGATATTGCCGATATTGATGATAATAGAAGAATTGTTGTTGGCCGTGAACTTACAAAACTTCACGAAGAAATAACAGACGGAACTGCAAAATCTGTTTTTGAAGATTATTCTGCGAGAACAAAAATTCTTGGAGAATTTGCGGTTTTTATAGCGAGTTGTTAGAATTTTTTGAGAATTTTATAATATTTCTGCGAAAAATTTGTAAACTTTTTTTGTAAAATTCCGATAATTAAAGCGAGGCAAGATATGATGATTGATAAAATTTCAGGAGTAAATCCACTTAACAATTTACAGAACACAAAACGTACAAATAATGTGTCAACCGTAAATACTTCATCAGATGAAATCAGCATTTCTAATGAAGCAAGGGCTTTGGCGGATGCTTACTATCTGGATAAGGTTGCAAAAGAAACGCCTGATGTACGTGAAAATCTTGTTGAAGCGATTAAGCAGAAAATTCAAGATCCAAATTATTTGAACGATGCAACTATCGCTGCGACAGCGGATCAAATTCTTAGTGCTTACGGACTTTAATTGGGCAAAAAATTTAGGGGATAAAATAGGGCGGAACCAAAATTTCCGCTCTTTTTTTTTGATTTTTGTGTTGACGAAAAAACAGATAACTTAGCCCCGATTGGAACATCGTTTTTTGAGCATTCTTGTGATTGCAAAAATTTAAACCTGTTCCAAAACATAAAAAGGAGTTTAAATTGGCAGATTTAATATTTAAAATTTCTCCAAATATTATTTTGGGATATTATGTAACAAGTCGTTTGGGACAATATGCTGGAGAATGGGGCAGTAAATTTATGCTGATTGTTGATCCTATTCTTAAAGAGTCAAATACGAGTCAAAAAGTTAGCCAGGCTTTAAGCGACAGAAAAATAGATTTTTTTACATTTGATGAAATTTCAATGCTTGCTGATACAGAGGTTTTGTCTGTGGCGTTAAGATTAGCAAGAGATGCTTGCGTTCACGGAGTAATTGCTTGCGGCGGTGCTAGAACTTTGTCTTTGGCTAAGGCAGTTTGTGCACTTTATCACGAAACTCATGATTTATATGATTTTGTTGACGGTTGCAATCCTTCTGTGGCGCCACTTCCGCTGATTTGTTTGCCTTCAACAATGCGAGACGTTTTTCTTTTTACTGACAGAACGCCTGTTGTTGATGCCAGAAATTCAAAAATCAGTCTTATAAAAACTCAAAACGGACTTTGTAAATCTGTAATTTGGGATCCGGCTTTAAGTGTGGGCTTAACTGAAAAACAAAATTCCAGTATGACCTTAGAAACTTTATCTTTAGCGATTGAAGCGTATATGAGTCAAAAATCAACTTTTTTTAGCGATATGCTGATTGAAAAATCACTTGAACTTTTAAGTTATGGGATGGATGGTTCGCCAAGTCTTACAATTACAACGCCAAAGGAACTTTTGCTAACTCAGGGCGGCTGCATGGCTTCTTTGGGAGCAGCAAGTTCATCTTTAGGAGCCTGTTCTCTTATTTCTCTAAGCGTAAATTCCCGCTTTAACATTTCTCGTTCCTTAACAAGTTCAATTCTTTTGCCTTACATTATTGAAGACGGAGCAAAATTTCAGGCTTCACGTTTGGCTAAAATTGCAAAAATTCTAAAAACCTGCGAAAAAGATGCAAGCGATATTGATGCAGCGGCTTCTTTGGCAGAATCAATTAGAACTCGAATTGCACAGGTAAATCTTCCTTCAAGATTAAAAGATTTATCGCTTTCTATTGAACAACTTTCACTTGCGGTGGAAGATTGCGGAACTTTGGATTTAATAAATTCTCTTCCTCGCAGCATGACAACTGACGATTTGTTTGAAATTATAAAGCAGGCTTATTGATTTATGATTGATCCAAATAAACTTTTCCAGCTTTCTGCCGGACAAAAACGTCGTAAACTTGCATTAACTTTTGGCGAACTTGAGCGTGATATTTCCGGAATTGCCGAAAAAGGCATGGAATACAATTTTTCTAAAATGTCTCGCAGTGAATATACAAAGGCGATTTGTAAAATTGTGCTTGAAGATCCAAAACTTCCAAAAGAAAGTGCTGAAAAACTTGAAAAAATGCTTTTAGAAGAACCTTTTGACGAAAGGCGTGTTTGTAATTTTGCACGGAATGAACTTTTAGCGATAATTGGAACTTTTCCAGCTGAGTGGGATTTAGTGATTGCTCCTCACAGCAAGAATAAACTTTGCGTGGAAAAGCGGCGGTTTTTTAAAGGCGTAAGTGTTTATGCCGAAGATATTCGTTCGCCGTTTAACATTGGGTCTATTTTTAGAACTGCTGAAGCGATGGGTTGCGAAAGCGTTTATATTTCTCCGCAATGTGTTGATCCTAATCAGAGCAAAGCAATTCGTAGTGGAATGGGTTGCATTGAAACTCTTGGCTTTACGCGTTGTTCTTTAGATGAATTGGCGCAAACTCCGAATGGCAAAAATATTTTTGTTTTAGAAACTGGCGGAACTCCGTTGAATGAATTTAAGTTTCCAAAAGAAGGCATTGTGATTATTGGTTCAGAAGAACTTGGTGTAAGTCCAGAAGCGTTAAAAAAGGCAAACTGTGGAACTGTAAGTATTCCAATGACAGGATTAAAAGCCTCGTTAAATGTGGGCGTTGCGTTTGGAATTCTTATGCAGGAGTGGATTTCTCGACTTCCTGTCGATTACGAGAATTTTCACAAGTGAAAATTCTCAGGGTTTTGAAAGTTTTACGGCGACGTCCTTGTCGCCATTTTTTTTGTGAACTGTTGTTTTTCTAAATAAGTATGTGAGAGAATAATTCCAAACAAAATTACCGCGCTTTTGGATTTTTAAATGTTTTTGTTAAACGTTCGCTTATAACATTCAGCTGTTCTTCAGAATTTATGCCCAGTGTTTTTAATACAAAAGGTTCGATTTGGTCGTAAGTAATCTTTTTTTCGGCAAAATAAGTTAGAGAATCCGCAAGATAAACAACGCATGTAAGCCTTTTATATTGTTCTGGCGCACTTTCTGGATCGTGATGATAGCGAATTACATTTATAATATCTTCAGAGAAATTCCATTTTTCTGCAATTAAGGCACCAACTTCTCCGTGATTTACTCCGGCAATTAAACTTTCAAAAAGTTCCATGGAAATTCCCCGGCTGGCACAAATTTCATTTATTTGATTCATAATAGCAGGATGAGCGTTTTCAAAAATAATTTTTCCCATGTCATGCAAAAGTCCGCAAACATAACTGTCGTCAATGCAGGCTCTGTCTTTTGAATTTGTACAAAAATTTCTTGCAAGATTATAAGCGTTAAATGCAACCTGATAAGAATGATCCCACATTTTTTTATTTTCGCTGTTTGCTTTAAGCATAAGATTGTGCATAGAACCAATGGAATACAAAAGATTTCTGATTCCTCGAAGTCCAACAATTTTTACTGCTTCGGCGATTGAATTGCATGGAGAAGAAAGCATATAAGCGGCGGAATTTACAAGTTTTAAAAGTTCCGCTGTAAGAGCAACGTCATTTGAAATACTACTTGCAATGTCGCTCATTTTACTTTTTGGATCGCTTATTAACTGATTTATGAGAGAAATATTTTCTGGAAATTCCGGAAGTCCATCAATAAGATTAACAAAACTTTTTGAAAGAGATGTAATTTCTGTTTTTAGTTTTTCGTTGAATGGTAAAATAAGACGTGTCATGGTTTCGCCATTTTCACAGGTAACCTGAAAATTTTCTTCCGTCAGTCCAATGTTTTTTAAAACCAAAATCATTATTACAAGTCCAAGACCTGCGCCTTCTGAATCATCTAAAAGTTGCGCCATTCCTTCTGCAACAGATTTGTACATTTGTGCACGTGTAATTTTGTCGTGAATTCGCTTGTATTCAAAAACTGTAAGTGCTGCTTTGTTCCGTATGTCAATTTTAATTTTATTATTTCTGGTTTGAAAAGAAACTTTTATGTAAAGCCCAAGTTTTCGCTGCTGGTCAAGATAATAATTTATGTTGTTCAGCGTGTCTTTTTTAAAAGTTTTCATTCCAATTCCATAATCAGCACGATTATTTATATCAAGACCCTTATCTATAAAATAAACGCGTTTTGTGTTTGCCTTTTTTGCATTATTTACAAGTTCTTTTATGCAATAAGAAAGCGTTTCTATCATTTGACGCTGATTTAGTTGAAGCAAAAAGGATTTTAAAACATCGCCAATATATTGTTCCATTTCGTGAGGAAGCGTGTAAGTTGTTATTGTGAGAGGGATTCCGTTTTGAATTGCTAATTTTATTTTAGTTTCATCAACTATTATTTTCTTTATTTCTGCCATTTTGTAAAATCCTTGAACAATTTTATCATAGATTTTAATGAAAAGATACAAAAACTAATTTTTTAATTAAGAAAGAGAAAGCGCAACCTTAAAAGGTTTCTCTTTCCCTTTCAATCCTTTTTTCTTCCAAATTTTATTTTCTGATTAAGTTTTAATTTTTCTGTTAACGCAAGGGATTTTTTTGTTTAAATTTTAATCTTCTGCTAGCGTGGGAATGACAATGCTTGAGC
>CAZDAY010000034.1:0-11621 GCA_964503435.1 uncultured Treponema sp. | reverse complement strand
TGTTATAATTTTAAAAAAAGGCAATTTAATGGACGGCGGATTTGATTTATTTAAACTAAAAGATTTTTTTACCTTACGACCACTTAACTACTACATAATGGGCGAAGTTATAAGCGGTTTTCTTTCTCTTCTTTTGAGTTTTTGCATACTTTTAACATCTTCTTCAAAATTGCAAAGGCAAAAAATATTTTTATTTGGTGCAGTTTCTGCTTCGCTGGCAGCCTTTTTTGATGTAATTTCAGTTTTATGCAACACTTATTTTGACATTATCCCGCTTTTTGTGTGCAGCATTTTTTCTACATTATATTTTATTTTTTTGTTAATCGAACCGTTTGTTTTGGCAAATTACGCTGTAAAAATAACCTGCGCTGGAAAGAGAATTAAAAATATTGCCTGTTCAATCAATGTAATTCTTTATGCTATTTATTTTATTTTGATTTTGCTGAATATGAAATTCGGCTGGGTTTTTAGGTATGACAAAAGTCAAGGTTATGTTCGCGGACCTTTAAAAAGCGTAACTTATATTTTAACCTTTGTTTTTATAATTTTTACCTTAGTTGTGATTATTGTTCACAGAAAAAATATTTCAAAAAAGTTATTTGGAATTTTTATTTTTTATCCGATTTGCACTGCGTTTGTGCTTTCAATTCAATTTTTTAATTCATCAATTTTGCTTACCGGAACTGCCGCTTTTACAACTTTACTTTTTACGTACATTACAATTCAGTCGGATATGAGCGATTATGATATGACTTCCGGGCTTTTAACAGAAAATTGTTTTGCTAAAAAACTTCAGAACAGAAAAAATGAAGGTGCTTTTTGCGTTTTTTTGATTGATAATTTTAATTCGCTTCAAAGCAATATGGACGTTTCTGATGTAAATTCACTTCTTGTAAAACTTGGCAATGAATTTTCTCTAAGATTTCCAAACGATTCTTACTATCTTTCTGGAAACAGATTTGCAATAATTGGAGAGAATTACGAAGAGCTTTTACCTTTAGTAAAGGATTTACAAAGGGTTTTTGAAAGAATCAATAAAAATCTTGAATGTAATATTCCTTATCCGCTGGATGTTTATTCGGTTGTTGCTAATTTTGAAAAGGGCGAAAAAACGTATTTAAAATTTCAGGAAATAATTGCGACGCTTTTAAATCTGGTAAAAAGAGATGGAGAGCACAGCATAAAATTTTGTGATAAAAAAATCCTTGAGCAAATGGAACGCAATCAAAAAATTTATGATATTTTAAATGCTGAACTTACGCTGGAATCAAAAAAGTTTCAGGTTTGTTTTCAGCCGATTTATTCTTTGCAAGAAGAAAAATTTACTTATATGGAAGCACTTTCGCGCCTTGTTGATACAGAATTGGGCGACATAAACCCTACAGAATTTATTCCGGTTGCTGAAAGTAGGGGACTTACTGAAAAATTGGGTTTTGTTGTTTTAGAAAAAGTTTGCAGGTTTATTTCAGAAAATAAAAAACTTGTAAAAGCGGTTTCTGTAAATTTTAGTGCAATTCAAATGGCAAATCCTAAAATTATAAAAATTGTTTTGGATATGATTAAAACTTACGATTTAAAACCTGAAAATGTAATTATTGAAATAACAGAAAGTATGTTTATTGATAATTTTGAAGCCGTAAGAGAAAATATGTTTGAACTTTCAAAAAATGGCATTAGATTTTATCTTGATGATTTTGGAACTGGTTATTCTAATATTTCAAATGTTGTTGCATTGCCGTTTAACACAATAAAAGTTGACCGTTCTCTTGTTTTGATGATGGAAGACAGCAGAAAAAATGCCTTGCTGGTGAAAAGTTTAGTTTCCACTTTTAAAAGTGCCGGCTTAAATATTTTGATTGAGGGCGTTGAAACAGAAGAGCAAAATAAAATTGTAAATTCCGCTGGTGCAGATTATATTCAAGGATTTTTATACAGCAAACCTTTGCCTGCAAGCGAATGTTTGAAGATTTTTAAAAAGTAAAACTTTACTGCAAAAGCATTTGGTCATTACTTAAGGAATGTTTTTTGATTTCCTTAAATCGTGAAATTATATCTTCCATTTTAAGTTTTTGCTTTTCTTCTTTGTCAATGTCTAGAATTATTTCGCCTGAATCCATCATCAAAAGGCGTGTTCCATAATCTAGGGCGTGCTGCATATTGTGAGTAATCATCATTACTGTAAGATTATATTCTTTTGCAAATTGCTTTGTAAGATTCATAACAATTTCTGCGTTGCTTGGGTCAAGTGCGGCTGTGTGTTCATCAAGAAGCAAAATTTGCGGTTTAGACATTACTGCCATTAAAAGCGTTAAGGCTTGACGTTGCCCGCCAGAGAATTGTTCTACGTTATCATTTAGGCGATTTTCAAGTCCAATATTTAAAACTTTTAGTTCATTCCTAAATTTTTCGCGAGTTTTGTTATTTAAACTGATTTTTAAACCTTTCCAGCCTTTTTTGCTCGCAATAATCATATTGTCTTCAAGCGACATTTTGCCAGCAGTTCCTAAAAGTGGATTTTGAAAAATTCTGCCAATATATTTTGCACGTTTATATTCTGGTTCCTTAGTTATGTCTTTTTCTGTTCCGTTTTGATTTAGAAAAATTTTGCCAGAACTTGGGCTTAATGTGCCGGCAATTATGTTCATCAATGTTGATTTTCCGGCTCCGTTTGAGCCAATCACCGTAATAAAATCGCCCTGATTTACAGTTAAATTTATGTTTTTTAAAGCTTTGTTTTCGTCTGGCGTTCCTGCGTGAAAAGTAATTTCTATGTTTTTAAGTGTAAGCATTTTTTCTTCCTTATCTATTGTGGCAAATTTTAATTTGATTGTGGCGAACTTAAATGTTTTTTGAAATATTTTTTTACATCCGCTTTAGAAATTATAAGACACAAAATAATTAAAAGTCCTGTAATCAATTTTAAATCGTTTGCGGTTAATCCGATTTTGTAGCCATAACTTCTGCCCAAATACATAAGTCCGCGGTAAATAATCGAACCTAAAATTACTCTTAGCGTTTGTAAAGAAATTTTATTTGATTTTATAAAAAATTCTCCGAGCATAAGAGACGCCAGCCCTGAAACAATAACTCCAGTTCCGCTTCCTACATCAGCAAAACCTACATACATTGCAGCCATTGCGCCAGAAAGAGCAGCGAGTCCATCGCCAATACAAATTCCTATGGTTGTGACTATTTTTGGATTTACGCCTTGAGAAACTATCATCTGCGGATTTGAACCTAAGGCTCCCATCGTAAGTCCCAAGTCAGTGTGGAAAAAAACATCAAGTAAAAATTTTATCAGCAAAATTACGGCTAAAAGAAAAATTGCAATCATCCAAGAAGAAAATGCGTTTGTTGCTTGCAAGGAAAAATTGTGTAAATTTGCAAAATTTATGCTTGCATTTTTTATGTTTGAAATTAATGTTGGAATTCTTAAAAATGAAACATTTGCTGTGTTGTGCATAATTCTTAAATTGATTGAGTAGAGCATGGTCATTGTTAAAATCCCTGCAAGAAGATCCGGAATTTTTAATTTTGTATAAATCAATGCTGTAATTAAACCGGCCAGCATTCCTGCAATAAAGGAAATTAAAAGCGCAAGAATTGGATTTACGCCGGCAATTAAAAGTGAAGCTAAAACGCAGGCTCCCAAAGGAAACGAGCCATCAACTGTCATATCGCAGAAATTTAAAACCCGAAAGCTTGTAAAAACGCCCAGAACCATTATGCCATAAATAAAACCTTCGGTTAAAATATTTTGAATCATACTCACACTCGTTATTTAAGAATTTATTTTTGATTTTTTTTGTTAAACAGAAAATTTTTCGCTTTTATACAGAAAATTTTTTGTTAAGTGGAAATTTATTTTTGCACAAGATTTCCGTTTTGTATAATCATATTTGCTTTTGAAAGCCATTCTTCTGGAATTTGAATTCCGCAGTTTTGAGCAGCATCCAAATCGAAAAGTAAATCAGAATCGCTTGGATCAGTCATAAACTTAACTGGAATTTCTGAAGGATTTGCGCCATTTAAAATATCAACAACCATTTTTCCTGTAGCAAAACCTGCCTTGTAATAATTGAATCCGCTTGCCATAAAAATTCCGCCGTTCATTGCGCCAGTTACATCGCCTGAAAAAACCGGCTTTTTTGCATCACTAAAAACCTGTACAAGTGAAGAAAGTGCGCTGAAAACAGTGTTATCAGTTGTAAGATAAATTCCGTCTACTCGATTAACGATTGCCTGTGCTGCCGTAATAACTTCTGCCGAAGAAGAAATTGACTGAAGAACAAGTTTAAGTCCCGCTTCCTTGCAGCCTTGCTCAACCAGATTTAATGCAGAAACAGAATTTGCTTCCGAACTTGTGTAAATGTAACCCAAAGTTTTTATTCCTGTTAATTCAGCAAAAATTTTTATGTGTTCAACCGTTGGGATTGCGTCGCTCATTCCAGTTACGTTACCTTCTCCGTGTTCAAGCGTAGAAACTAAACCTGCGCCCACTGGATCTGTAATTGTTGCGAAAACAACCGGCTTATCCTTGATTGTGTTTGCGAGTGCCACTGCGACAGGAGTTGCAATTCCTACAGCTACATCAACTTTTTCCGTAAGAAACTGATTTGCAATTTGATTTGCTGTGCTGATATCGCCATTTGCGTTTTGTAAATCAAAGTCCGCGTCAATTCCTGCATCTTTTATGGCATCAATAATTCCCTGCTCAACTGCATCCAAAGCAATGTGTTTTGTAATTTTTGCAATTCCGATTTTTGTTTTTTTTGCACTTGATTCAGATTTTTTTGAACAAGAAATGCCCGTCAGCAAAATAAAGGCTGAAACTAAAGCAACTAAAATTTTTTTCATTTTTCGCTCCTAATTAAAATTGATTTTTTAAGATAAATTTAACTTTTTTTTGTGCTAAATTTTTTACTGTAAAGTTTTGTTATTATATATAGAAACATAAGATAAATTCAAGTTAAGTTTTTTTCTTTTTTTGAAGATTTTGTTTAAGCGAAAATTTTCTGCCTGGCTGCAAATTTTTCTGGATTGTGGCACGCTTTGTTTAGAAAAAAAATTTTCTGTGCTAAGCGCCAGCAGATTGCCACGTTGCTTTACGTCTCGCAATCACATTGAAAGTGCATTTTCTGTGCTAAGCACACACATTTTCTGGCAAACTGACAAATTCTCACTTAACTTATAAAACTAGAATTTTTCAAATTCCACAGAAAATTTACTGCCAGTTCCTTCCTGCGATTCCAAATTGATTTTTGCGTTATGATATTTTGCTGCATGCTTTACGATTGAAAGTCCAAGTCCAGTTCCGCCGATTTCCTTTGAGCGACTTTTATCAATTCTGTAAAAACGTTCAAAAATACGCTCCTGTTCATTTTTTGGAATTCCAATTCCCGTGTCTTTTACAGTAAAAATTACTTTTCTGCTGAACTTTTCATTTTTTATAATTATGTCAACATTTCCATTTTGCTTGTTATATTTAATTGCGTTGTCAATTAGGTTGTAAATCATTTCGTAAATTACAGCGCGAACGCCCATTATAATTGCCTGATTTTTTAATAAATTTAAATTCTTCAATTCAGCGCCACTTTCTTTTTCATTTTGATTTTTGTTGTTTAAAGATGAATTTTCTCCAAAATCACTTACAAGATTATTTTCGTTGTAAATAGAAATTTTAATATTTTTTGATTTTGCGCTTGATTTAAGAACATTTGCGGCTTCGTTTGCAATTTCAAAAAGATTTAAAGTTTCCTTTTGCAAACTGATAGATTTTTCGTCTAATTTTGAAAGTTTAATAATATCATTTACAAGATTTATCATCCGCTGGCTTTCGTCATAAATTGTTGAAGCAAAGTCCATTGTAGTTTTTTTATCAGTTTCGCCAGTTTTTAAAATTTCTGCAAATCCGGAAATACTTGTGAGCGGAGTTTTTAATTCATGGCTTACGTTTGCAGTAAATTGTTTTCTAAGTTCTTCGCGTTGTGATTTTTCAAAATTTTCTTCAGCAATGCGTTTTGTAAAAGGTTTTAATTCGTCGTAAACAGGAGATTTTTCTGGATTTTCCAAATCAATTTTATTCAGCGGATTTACAATTTTCTGAGAAATCCATGTTGCAAAAATTCCAGAAATTATAAGTGCACAAATCAGCATTATAAAAAGTGCCTGACTCATTCCTAAAAGCAAAACTAAAACTGAATGTTGATTGCATGAAATTCTAAGAATGTCGCCAGTTGAAAGCAATTTTGCAAAGTACAGAGTTTTATCTGTCATGGTTGAAGAATAGCGTGAAATTTTCGCTGAACCTTTTTCCTTTGCCTGAATAAATTCCTGGCGCAAAGAATGATTTTCTAAGTTTTTAAAATCGACCTGATTGTCAAAAAAAACAGTTCCGTCGTTATGAATTAATGTGATTCTATTTTTGATTGTGTTAAAACCAGAAAGTGAATTTAAATCAAAATTTTCTGCATATTTTTCAAGAAATGTTGCTTCGGTTTCAAGTTCGTTAAAAATTTGCTTTTCAAAATAATTGTACATGTTTGAAATAAAAATCAAAGCACACAAAAAATAAACTAAAACTCCCACAGAAAGTGTGCTTAAAAATATTCTAAATGTCAGTGATTTTGTTTTCATAAAACCTCGATAATTTTTACGACGGCTGTTTGACAGAAGATGCGCACTTAAACAGAAGATTTTCTGTTAAACAGAAATTCCCGCCGTAAACAGTGAAATTTTCTGTTAAGCAGAAAATTCTTGCCGTAAACAGTGAAATTTTCTGTTAAACAGAAATTCTCGCCGTAAACAGAAGATTTTCTGTTAAGCAGAAAATTCTCGCCGCAAACAGAAGATTTTCTGTTTACCAAAATCCCCTGCGATTCAATCAATCTTATATCCAATTCCACGCACAGTTTTCAAAATCCTTCCTTCATCATCACCAATTTTCTGTCTGAGTGTGCGAATATGAACATCAACTGTTCGGCTTTCAATTTCTGTGCTGATTTTCCAAATCGAATCCAAAAGTCGCTCGCGAGTAAGAACATTTCCTCTGTTTTTCATCAAAATTACAAGCAAATCAAATTCTTTTAGCGTAAGAAAAATTTGTCTGTCTCCTACAAAAACTGTATGTTTTTCCGTGTTAACCTTAATATTTTCTACCGAAAATTCAGATTTTTCCTTTTTACTTTCATTTTTTTCAGAACGTCGCAAAACCGCCTTAATTCTCGAAAGCAGCGTCATCATTCCAAAAGGTTTAGTTACATAATCGTCAGCACCAGAATCAAGTCCGTTTACAACATCAAATTCAGAATCCCGTGCCGTAAGCATAATTACAGGAATTTTAGAAGTTTTTTCATCCTGCCTAAGTTTTTTCAGAATAGAAATTCCGTCCTCTTGCGGAAGCATAATGTCTAAAAGAATTAAATTTGGCCTTTGTGTGCTAGTTTTAAGCGTTTCCCAGAATTCAGAAGGCTGTGCAAAACTTAAAATGTCGTAGCCCTGCGTTTTTAAAGTGTAATCGAGAAGTTTTCTGATAGAGTCGTCGTCTTCCAAAAGAAAAATCATACTTTAAATATTGCGTGCGAAAGTAAATCTATCAACAGTTTTGTGTAAAATTTGTGTAAATATTTTCTTTTTTTGAAGATTTTGTTTAAGCGCCAGTCATCTTTTTTTACGTTCTAAACTTATTAGCAGCCTCGATAACGACAGTTAATGTTACATCATAAATATCAGTCTTATATGATATAAATCAATAAAACTTGCTAAAATTACAAGAATTTTTTCACTGAATCCTTAGTTTTTAAATCCAAGCATCAGCAGATTCTTCTCTTTTGCCTCAGAATGACGTGCTAAGTGTTATTCCAAATCATTTAATGCAGAAAGTGCTAAATCTGCATTTTCTTTTTTTTGAGCAGCAATTTCTTTTGTGGTTCCTGCAAATTCCAAAGATTTCATTTCGTTTTCCTTTGTTTGATTTTGGGATTTTAAAAGTTCTCTTGCCCTTATAAGAATGTCGCTGGCTGCCAAAGCATTTACGCTTACGGTTTGTGCAATTTCACTTTCACTTGCAGCACAAAGATTTTCAAGACTTCCGTATTTTTTCATTAAGATTTTATCTTTTTGCGGACCAATGTGTGGCAATTTGATAAATGGCGAAATTGTATTTTCTTTTGTACGTAAAGTTTGGTTTCGGCTTGTTGCAAAGCGGTGAGTTTCATCGCGGACTCTCTGTAAAAGTCTTAAAGCGTCGCTTCTTTTTGGCAGACAAATTGGTGCACTTGCGTTTGGTCGCCATATTTCTTCATCACGTTTTGCCAGACCGGCTATTGGAATGTCAAGTTCCAGTGCATCTAAAACGCCTTGAACTGCATTTACCTGACCAATTCCTCCGTCAATCAAAATCAAATCTGGAAGTTCCTTGCCTTCGTTTAGTAATCTTGTGTATCGACGAGTGCTTGCTTCACGCATTGACTGAAAATCATCAATAATTCCGTCTGTTGTTTTTAAGCGAAAATATCTGTAATTTTTTTTGTCCGGATTTCCGTTGTAAAAACTGATTAAACTTGCAACCGGAAATTTTCCTCCGATATGTGCAATATCAAAACCTTCAATTCTAACCGGCAGTTTTGGAAGCGATAAAACTTTTTGCAGTTCTTCCATTGCAGGAAAGTCGCCTCTATCTCTTAAACGACGGATTATATCTTCGTGAGCATTTTGACGCGCCATATTTATTGCAGCAAGATGAAGTTTTGCCTGAGGAATTTTTTCGTTTACCGCAATTATTTTTGTTTTAATCTTAAACTCTTCGATAAACCAGCGCACAATGTTTTGCGTTTCGTTCGTAGTAGCAGAAGAATTTTCTGTGCCACCAGAAGATTTTGCGTTAACAGAAGAATTTTCTGTTTCAGCAGCAAAATTTTCTGCGTTAACAGAAGAATTTTCTGTGCCTCTGCCACACACAAAATCATCATTATCATCATTTTCAGCAATTTTTAGTAAAAATTTATTTGTGTCCTGAGCGAATTTTTTTGCGAACAAATTTTTATCATCTTTGCTAGAATCATCATTAAAAGTAAAATCAGCATTTAAAACCGCAAGTTCCGGGGAAATATAAATTTTTTGCGGAATAATTTCCTTTTCTGTGTAATACGCGGACATAAATTCTTCGAGCAGTTCATAATCTTCATTTATACTGACCGTTCTGTAATTGTCGCGCCCCAAAAGTTTTCCTCCACGCATTTTTAAAACAGTAAAACTCACAAGTTCACCTTCACGCCAGGATGCAATGTAATCACATTCGTCTTCATCAAAATTTTCCACAATATTTTGATTTTGCAAAACAGAAAGTGCTTTTAAACCGTCGCGAAGTCGGGCTGCTTTTTCAAAATTTAATTCACTTGCAGCGTTTTTCATTTCAGATTCAATTTTTTGAACTGTATCTTTACCTTTGTTCTCAAGAAGTTCTGAAATTTCTTCGATAAATTCATTATAGGCGGATTGTTCAATTTTGTTGCAGCAAGGTGCTTTGCATTTTTCAATGTGATAATAAATGCACGGAGAATGTTGTTCCTTAAGGTTTTTGCAGTGGCGCAGAGGATAAATTTCGTACAAGGTTTCCAGAAAAGTATCTAAGGCGCTTGCATCAGGAAAGGGACCAAAATAAGAACTTCCATCTTGAATTATTGTGCGGGTTTTAAAAATACGCGGAAATTTTTCGTTTGTAATTCGTAAAACTGGATAAGATTTTCCGTCTTTTAAATTTATGTTGTAGCGTGGCGTGTATTTTTTGATGAGATTGTTTTCTAATAAAAATGCTTCGTACTCGTTATTGGTTGTAATATATTCAATATTTATGGCGTGGCTTATCAGCATATTTGTTTTGATGTCTTTTTGTCCGCTAAAATAAGAACAAAGTCGATTATGCAAATTTTTTGCTTTGCCCACATAAATTACAGTTTGATTTTGATTGCGCCAAAGATAAACTCCACTTTGCTGAGGTGCGTTCAGTGCAGTTTTGTGAAGAATTTCACGGTTTGAGAGGTTTTTTTGTAATGAAGAATTTTGATTGTTCATTGTGCTCATTAAAAAATATTATATCATTTATTTTGATTGTGAATATCAGTTTAGTTTTATTTTCTGCGGAACAAAAAAGAATTACGCTTGGCGGAAAAAACGGCTGGAATTCTGTTCAGAAAATGGAAAATTTGACTTTTGCTAAAGGTCGCTTTGGTTATGATTCGCTTGAACTTAAAAGAAATTCACACGAAAGAAACAGCGCAACTGATTTGCTTTTAAATTTTGAAAATGAAGAAATCCAGGATTTGGCGCATAATTATGAAATTGTTTCAAATTCATCAATCAGAAAAGAATATAAATTTATGGGCGATTATATTTCACTTTTTCAAGGAAGGGGCGGAATTTCTTTGCTGGGAAATTCAAATGCAATTTTTGGAAAGTCGGGATTAACTGGTTCATTTTTAATTGAATTCTGGCTGAATCCATCAATCGTGGAAAACGGTGAAATTTTATTTTCCTGGCGAAGTTCAAGAACTGTTGCAAATTATCCGCTTTACCAAACAATCCGCTCATCTTTTCAAAATAATCATCTGCACTGGAATTTTACAAATGTTTTTAACGGATACACAGAAAATGGCGGTGAAATTACAGTTCAAAGTTATCGCACAATAATTCCAAATAAATGGGCGCATCACGAAATTTGTTTTGATGAAGAAACAGGTCTGCTTGAATACAGAATTGACGGTCATCTCGAAGATTTGCGATACATCACAACAAATAAAAAGGAACGCGGAGGTTCTGTTTACGAAGCGCAACTTGGCGTTGTTGCAAATATTGAAATTTGTCCTTTGTTTAATGGATTTTTAGATGATTTCAGGATTCAAAAAGGCACAGAAAGTGAAAGTGCAAATCTTTTGCGATACGATATGTATAAAAATCAAACTGGAAGATTTGAAAGTGAACCGATTTTATTTTCTAAGGGCGCAAGTTTGAATCTGATTGAAGCGATTGTTGATACAAAGCCGCAAACCGACGTTGCGTTTTATGTTAGAAGCGGAGACAATTTTTATAACTGGACAGATGATTTTCCGTCTTGGAAGAAAGTAAATCTTAACGAGCAAGTTCAAGATGTAAACGGTTTTTATTTTCAAGTTGCTGCTGATTTTTTTCCAGATGGAAATGCTTCAGTTTCACCTTCGATTACAGAAATTTCTCTTGTTTACACGGAATTTGAGCCGCCACTTCCGCCGTACAAGGTTTTTGCAAGTGCAGGAGATGGCGAGGTTACTTTGAATTGGGCTTATTCAGTTGATAGTTCTGCTCAGGGTTATTATGTTTTTTATGGAGAACGGCCAGGAGAATATTTGGGGCAAGTAGCAGTTCAAGGTGCGTCGCCAGTTGATGCTGGAAATCAAAATTCACTGACTTTAACAGGACTTAAAAACGGAAAAATTTATTATTTTGTAATTGCGTCGTATTTTGAAAAAAATCATAAAATTATAGGGGAATTTTCGAAAGAAGTTTTCGCTCGTCCGGGATTTTAGGATTTAAGAGCGAGAAATTGCAGTAAACAGTCATTGCGAAAAGCACCGGTTTTGTTAGCAAAC
>CAZDAY010000033.1:0-11629 GCA_964503435.1 uncultured Treponema sp. | reverse complement strand
ATATAAAAGTTTATAAAAATAAAATTTACAGGAGAGATTTTATGGGTGAAACAGAAAACAAAAATCAAATCATTGCAAAATTTGGTCCAAGGGTTGCAATAACTTACGCATCAGTATTTTTGCTTCCAATTTTTATGGGATATTTTTTATGCAACTATCTAAAAGTTATAGATATAAAAGATAGTTTAAAAATCACTGCATCACCATTTGCAATTTGTATGTTTTTGATACTTTATGTTTATATAATTCTTCTCTATGTTTTAATGACAAAAAAAATTTATACTTACGATGGCTCTGAAGAATCGCTTGAAAAAACAAATAAAACTGTTAAAAATTTTGAACGTATTACAATAGCTAGTGCAATTTTGAACTGTCCAATAATATCATTTACTGTAGTATTTTCTTGTAAACTTGCAAAAATTAATCTTGATTTTACTCCATTTTTTCTTGAACTCTTAGGTTCTATATTTTTGCTTTCATGCTTACCATACATATTTTTTATGCAGGAACTTGAAAATAAATTATTAAATTTACCTTTTAGAAAAAAAGACAAATCAATGAGTTTAACTTTAAGAACTTGCCTTGTTATATTTTTCTGTACTACAGGAACAGTTCTTTACATGATAAGTCCTGTTTTGTCAAAAAAGATTCAAAATTTATCTGCATTAAATATTGTGTCGGCTTACCAAATTCCCATGGGAGTTTTTGGAGTCATAATTACACTTCTTTGTACGCTCAGACAATTTTCTTATACACAAAAACGAATTAATAAAATTTCAGAATTTGCCGATGCCCTTGCTGATAAAGATTATTCCGATTTTATTCTTAAAGTTGAAAGCCGGGATGAATTCGGACTTTTGGTAAACAATTTAAATGTTTTTCACAACGAAACAAAGCATCTTTTAAATAATATACAAGAAAATGTAAAATCTTCTCAAGCTTCCGCTGATGAAGTTACAAATCAAATGACAGAAACATCTTCTGCAATGAATCAAATTCAGACAAATATTTCAAACGTAAAAAGCAGAGTTTTGAATCAATCTGCAAGCGTAACTGAAACTCAATCAACAATTAAAAATATGCTAAAAAGTATTGAAGAACTTAATGATTCTATAAATATTCAGTCTGGTGGAGTTTCAAATTCTTCAAGTGCAGTTGAACAGATGGTTGCAAATATTCGTTCTGTTGCGGAAATCCTTGAAAAGAATTCTGTGTCGGTAAATTCTCTTAGTGATGAAGCAGAAGAAGGTCGCAAAAAAATAAATATTGCCACACAATATTCAAATGTAATTCATGAAAAATCGGCAGCTTTATTTGAAGCGTCAAATGTTGTTCAAAGTATTGCAAGTCAAACAAATCTTCTTGCGATGAATGCAGCAATTGAAGCAGCACATGCAGGCGAGGCTGGAAAAGGATTTGCTGTTGTTGCGGACGAAATCAGAAAACTTGCAGAACAATCTAACAGTCAGGGAAAAGAAATTTCTAATCAATTGGCTGAACTTCAAAATGCAATAGAATCAATTACAAACAGCACAAGTGAAGTTCAAAAACAATTTGAAGTAATATTTGACTTAACAAATACGGTTCGCGAACAAGAAACTGTTATAAAAAATGCAATGGAAGAACAATCGGCAGGAAGTTCTCAGGTTTTAGTTTCAATCAATGAAATAAAATCTACAAGCGACACAGTTCAAAATAATTCTAGTGAACTTCTTGAAGGCGGAAGACAAATTGTTCAAGAAATGGAACTTCTTTCAAACATCACAAATGAAATTAACAATTCCATGGAAGAAATGCTTGAAGGTGCAAATTTAGTAACATCAGCAGCACAAAAATGTCAAACAGAAAGTAACGAAAATGTAAACAAACTCACTTCGCTGCAAAATGAAGTTCTAAAATTTAAATTGTAATTTTTGATGATATGAAAGTTTTACTTCTGGCTGTAAATGCAAGTTATATGCACACAAATATTGCCATTCGCTATTTGAAAAATTATGCACAAAAATTTTTAGCGAAAGAAACAAATTTACTGCCAGAAATTCAAATTTTAGAATTTACAATAAACCAGCCTTACATTGAAGTTTTACGCGGAATTGAATTTTTTAAGCCAGACTTGATTTTATTTTCAACTTATATTTGGAATGCTACTTATATTTGTAACATAATTCCAGATGTAAAAAAAATTCTGGCGAATTCTATTGTAGGCGCAGGCGGACCGGAATTTTCCTATTCATCAGAAAAATATTTAAACTCGCTTCAAAGTCTTGATTTTATAATCAACGGAGAAGGCGAACTTACATTTACAGAAATTTTAAAAACTTTTTCTTGCGCAGAAGATTTTTTTGCTGATAAAAAAAATAATTCAAAACTTCTTTCAAAAATCAAAGGTTTAACATTTAGAAAATCATCAGAAATAATTTTTACAGGTTTTAGGCAACTAATAGAAAATCTTGACGAACTGCCTTTTACTTATCCAGAAATTTTGCAAGGAAATTTTGATCCGGACAATAAAATTTATTATTACGAATCAAATCGCGGCTGTCCTTTTTCTTGTTCATATTGTCTTTCGAGCGTTGATAAATCAGTGCGTTTTAAAAGTCTTGAAAAAGTAAAATCTGAACTTCAAATATTTTTAGATGCAAATGTAAAACTTGTAAAATTTGTTGACAGAACTTTCAATTTAAAACCCGAACGTTATATAAAAATCTGGGAGTTCATTTTAGAAAATCACAATGGAAAAACAATGTTTCATTTTGAAATTGAAGCAGAATTTTTAACTGACGAAGCATTGAAGTTTTTGCAAAAAGTTCCCAAAGGAATTATGCAGTTTGAAATTGGAATTCAAAGTTCTAACAGAAAAACTTTGCAGACAATAAATCGTTCTGCAAATCTCGAAACTCTTTCAAAAAACATTTTAAACATTCCTAAAACAATTCATCAGCATTTAGATTTAATTGCGGGCTTGCCGTTTGAGAATTTAGAAAGTTTTGGAAAAAGTTATGATTTTGTCGCAAAATTAAATCCAGACGCACTTCAACTTGGATTTTTAAAAGTTCTGCCGGGAACTCAAATGGAAAAATTCGCAAAGCAAAATAACTGGCAGTGGATGGAAAATCCTGTTTACGAAACTTTTTCAACTCCATACATAAGTTTTGACGAAATGATATATTTAAAAGATGTAGAAACTGTAACTGATTTTTTTTGGAACAAACACATTTTTGATTTTTCAGCGAAATATATTTTCAGGAAAATGAGCCCCTGGACTTTTATTACAAGTCTTACAAATTTCGCCAGAACAAAAAACGCATTTTCTCAAGCACGAAAAGATTCTTACTGGTTTGAATTGTACAGCGAATTTATAAATCAAAAACCGCTAGCAGAAAATTTAAAATCTTTGGAGCAAAATCTTCTTGTTGATTTGCTGAGATACGATTTTATTTTAACCGGCAAAAAAGGAAATTTCCCAACTTGGTACAAACATATTTACAGTAAACAAAATCACATAAAATTATTGGAAGAAAAATCTCTGCTTCACAACAATCGTCTCGCTTTTGCAAATTCAGAATACGAAGAATTTGATTTTGATGTAAAAAAAGAATTTCCAGAAAATCACAAAATCAAAACTGCAATTTTAATTCAATACAATCAGCCAAAATAAATTTTTAAGAAGGCAACTATGAATTCAATGTTAAACACAACGCTTTGCTACATTCAGAAAAACGAAAAATATTTGATGCTCCACCGAATAAAAAAGCAAAATGATATAAACAAAGACAAGTGGATTGGAATTGGCGGAAAATTTGAAGAAGGCGAAAGTCCAGAAGAATGTGCTTTACGCGAAGTAAAAGAAGAAACTGGCTTAACTTTAAAATCTTATGAATATCGCGGAATTGTGACCTTTGTTTCTGACAATAATTTTACTGAATTTATGCACATTTTTTGGAGCGATGATTTTGAAGGCGAAATAATTGATTGTGATGAAGGAAAACTTGAGTGGATTGAAAAATCAAAACTTAACGATTTTGAACATTGGAAAGGCGATGAAATTTTTCTTGATTTGATTAACAAAAAAGTTCCATTTTTTTCACTAAAACTTGTTTATAAAAGTGGAATTTTAGAAAAAGCAGTTTTAAATGGAAAAAATATAAATTTTTAATAAATTTTCGTAATTTTTTTGCAGATTTTATTTTTTTTCGGTAGATAAATATGTATGAACGAAGAAATAATAAAATTTGAAAAAGTAAAACCTGATATTAGGGAATTAACTTTAAGAAACGGTCTGGCTTATCCAAGTGATGAAGAATTAATAATGATGATTTTGGGAAGAGGAACAAAAACAAATCCTATTGAACATCTTGCCTGTGAAGTTATTAACACGATTGACAAAAGTTCATCATCAAATTTAATTTCAAATCTTATGAAACTTGACGGAGTTGGGCAGTCAAATGCTTTAGCGATTGCATCTGCATTAGAATTTGGAAGAAGACGAAACGCTCATCTTAACACTGTTATAACTAAACCGAGCGACATTTTGCCTTTTGTTCAGCACTACTCTCTAAAAACTTTGGAACACTTTATTACAGTTACTTTGAACGGTTCGCGAGAAATTATAAACATACATACAATTTGCACCGGCGGTTTAAACAGCGCATTTGTTCATCCGCGAGATGTTTTTTATAAAGCCATAAGTGAACATGCAAGTGCGATTATAATTTGCCACAATCATCCTAGCGGTTCGCCAAATCCCAGTGTGGCTGATTTTAATTGCACTTCAAAGCTACTTAAAGGTTCTCAAATTATGGGAATTTCTCTGATTGATCACATAATCATAACAAAAAATTCTTATTTTAGTTTTTTAGAAAATGGAGTTTTAAAAGATGAATAAATCTGTTAAAATAATAAAAAAGGAAGGTTGTGTTATGAATTTTATAAATGTAAAAAAGTTAATTTTTTGTGCACTAATTTTAATTTCAACAAATAGTTTGTTTTCTCAAGAATTTTCAGTCAGCAGAGACAGCGAAAATTCAGATTCAGAAGAAATAATTTATCTTGATGAACCATCTCAATATCAGCGTCCAAGAAATCCTGAGCCAAAACCTAAACTAGATAATGAAAAAAAGGAAATACCTCTTACAAAAGTTTATGTAAATTCAAATGTTACAGGAGCGTCGGTTTATCTTGATGGTTATTATAAAGGAACAAGTCCGCTGACTATAGAAGATATTTCTGGCGGTTTTCATAGATTAGAAATTTCAAAAAAACATTATGCAACTAAAATTTACAGATTTTTTGTTTTGCCTGGAACATCACACACAATTCTTCCAGATTTAGAACAAATTTCTGGATATTTAGGAGTTCAAAATGCTTCAAATTCAGAAATTTATGTTGATGGACAAAATTATTCTTATTCACATATTGAACTTGATGAAGGTCCGCACAATGTTGTTGTAAAAAAATTTGGTTATAAGGATTTTGTTTCTGACATTTTTATATATCGTTTAAGAACAACAAATTTGAACTGTAATTTTGAAAAAGCGGATTTTGAATTTTTAGATGCTTATGCTTCAAAAGAAATTTTTTACCCGGCAGGAAAGGGTTCGCTAAAAAATGTAAAATTTACTTTTGAAGTAAATGCTCCGTCCAGTTGTGAAATTTCTATAAAAAATTTTGAAGGACTTGAAGTTTTCGCAACAAATTTGGATTTTACAAACTGGGAAAATTCTTTTGTTTGGAATGGAAAAGATAAAGATGGAAATATTGTTTCAGATGGAATTTATAAAGCAGAAATTTCAAATGGCGAAAAAAAGATTTTTTGTTCAGTCGAAGTTAAAACTGATAGTTCTTTACAGATTCCTTCGCTTGGATACGATGGATTTGGCGTAGGAAACATTCCGCTTGCTTATTCGATTAGTCAAAGTAGCATTTTTCTGGGAAGTTCACTTCAATTTAATTTAAGTGCTCCAGAAATTTCAATAAAAGAAGTTCCGCTAAATTTTGCTCTTTATTTTTCTGGAAAACATTATGAATTAGGTTCGCAATTAAATTTTTCTCTTGCGGATATGGGATTTAATTATTGGACTTTTAACGGAAAACTTTTTTATGAATTCGAATTTAATCAAAACACAAGTTTTATGCTTGGACTGGGAACAAGAATTGGGTGGTTTACACAAAATTCAAAGCGCTGGGAAAAATACGACAACGGTGCTGGCTTTGCACTTTCTGCAATGACAGGTTTAAACCTTAATTCTTTAACATTCAATTTAACCAGCCAGGTTATTTTCGAGCCAACATCAGGATTTGGACTTATTTCAGATTCGAACAAAAACAAAAATCTTGATGATTATATGTTTAAAAATTCTTTGGTAATACAAAATTCTTTTAAAAATTCAAGTCTTGGAATTTATGCTTCATTAGAATCCTGTGTAAATTCCGCAGAAAAATTAAACAGCAGAAATTCTTCAAGTATTTTATTTAGTGCGATTGACGCTGGTTCAGAATTTTCATTTTATATTGGCGAAACGGCATCACACTTTAATTTGAGACTGGGAACTTATATTGTTGAACTTTCAAATTTTACACCTTATGTACTTTTTGGATTTGGATGGTATTTTTAAATTTTTTTGAGGACGAAAAAAAATCGGCTTAGAAACCGAAAAGAGTTTTGCTGAAAAACCTGATTAAAACTTTACTGAAAACTTAAGCGAAAATTCTAAGTTTTGCTGCAAAATCAAGAAGTATTTGTAGAACTTTGACATAAAGGCTATGAAAGTTTATAGTTACAATTATGAAACTTTATTCAAAACAACAAGTCTTTATAAGAGCGCTTATCAGTGGAATTATTTCAGCGATTGTTGCAGTTACTTTGCTTTTAGTTATTATAAACGCAACAAAAAATTCTAATTCCACAAAAAATGATTTGGAAAATTCACCAAATTTGTCTGCTGTTTCTGAAAATATTTCTGCAGAAAAATCTAAATCAGATGAATCAAATTTGGAGCAAGAAACACTTGACCCATTGTTAGTTAACAAAAATTCTTATGTTTTGCCAGTTGTTTCAAGCGATTCAAATTCTTACACGCAGGAAGAAATTCAAAACATTTCCGTGTATGAAAATTACAACGAAGCAGTTGTTAACATCACAACTCAAACAATGGGCTACAACTGGTTTTACGAGCCTGTTATTACTGGCAGCGGTTCTGGTTCAGGTTCTATTATTGACAAGCGCGGATATGTTGTAACAAATTATCACGTAATTGAAAATGCCAGCACAATAAATATTTCACTTTCTGACGGTTCAACTTACGAAGGAGAAATTGTTGGAAAAGACAAAAATACTGATATTGCAGTTTTGAAATTTTCTCCGCCAGCAGGAAAGGTTCTAAAAACAATAAGTTTTGGAGACAGCGAAAATTTAAAAGTTGGCCAGAGAGTTATTGCCATAGGAAATCCGTTTGCATTGGAAAGAACTATGACAACTGGAATTATTTCTGGCTTAGGACGACCAATTCAGGAAAGCGGAACAAATGTTATTATCAGAAATATGATTCAAACTGATGCGGCAATAAACCCTGGAAATTCTGGAGGACCGCTTTTAGACAGTCAGGGAAGAATGATTGGAATTAACACAATAATTTATTCTTCGAGCGGAAGTTCTTCTGGAGTAGGTTTTGCAATTCCTGTTAGCACAGCACGTCGAGTTGTTTCAGAACTTTTGCAGTACGGAAAGGTAAATCGTGGCACAATAGACATTGCTTTGGTTCAAAATTCAGCCCAAATTGCAAGATACGCCGGTTATCCAATTTCAAGCGGACTTATTGTAAGCCGAGTAAAATCGGGAAGTTTGGCAGAAAAAGCAGGACTAAAAGGCGGAACAAGAGCAGTTCAATATGGAACTTTTAATCCAAAAACAATTTATCTTGGAGGACATCTTATAACTAAAATTGACAATATTGACATAAAAACTTATGCAGATTATTTAAGTGTCCTGGAAGATAAAAAACCTGGCGATGTAGTTTCGGTTACTGTTTATCAAGGTCGTGGGTATCAGACTTTAAAAGTCACTCTCGAAAATATTGAATAAAAATTTGTTTTTAATTCGTAAAATATTTTTATGCGAAAATTTGTTGTTCATTCACCATTCGAAGCATCTGGAGATCAACCCGAAGCAATCAAAAAACTTGCTGACGGTTTTAATCGTGGAGATAAATATCAAACATTAAAAGGCGTTACTGGAAGTGGCAAAACTTTCACAATGGCAAAAATTATCGAAGCAGTTCAGCGCCCTACCCTAATTATAAGCCACAACAAAACTTTGTCTGCACAACTTTACCGTGAGTTTAAAACTTTTTTTCCGGAAAATGCCGTAGAATATTTTGTCAGTTATTATGATTATTATCAGCCGGAAGCATATGTTCCCGCACGAGATCTTTACATTGAAAAAGATGCAGCAGTTAATGCGGAAATCGACAAATTGCGACTCGCAGCAACCTATGCTTTAATGGAAAGAAATGACGTTGTTATCGTAAGCACAGTCAGTTGTATTTATGGTTTGGGAATGCCAGCCTTATACAAAGAAATGCGGCTTCATTTTGAAAAGGGAAAACCTTTTGACACACACAAGGTTGCCCAAAAACTTATCAACGTGCAATATCAAAGAAACGATATGATTTTGGAACGCGGAAAATTCAGAATTCGCGGTGACACAATGGATATTTTTCCATCATACATGGAAACTGACCAAGCATATCGCATAGAACTTGACTTTGATGAAATTTCAAAAATTCGGCGCTTTGATGTTTTAACTGGCAACACAATCGAAGAACTTGACGAACTTTATCTTTATCCAGCAAAACACTTTGTTGTGCCACAAGAAATGCTTTCAACTGCAACTCAGAAAATCCAAAATGAATTAAATGCTAGACTTGATGAATTAAAATCACAGGGAAAAATTCTCGAAGCGGAACGTTTAAAAACTCGTACAACTTATGATATTGAAATGATGAACGAGATGGGCTATTGTTCAGGAATTGAAAACTATTCAGGTCCGATTTCTGGCAGAAAAAGTGGAGAACCGCCAGCCACACTTCTTCATTATTTTCCAGATGATTTTTTGTGCATAATTGATGAAGCACACGTTACAGTTCCGCAGATTGGCGCAATGTACGAAGGAGACCGAAGCCGCAAGCAAAATCTTATAGACTTTGGTTTTAGATTGCCGAGTGCCCTGGACAACCGCCCGTTAAAATTTTCAGAGTTTACGCAAAAAATGAATCAGGTGATTTTTGTAACTGCAACTCCTCGAAAAGAAGAAATTGAAAAATCAAGTCAAGTTGTGGAACAAATAATTCGTCCAACTGGACTTTTAGACCCAAATGTTGAAGTTCGCCCAACTGAAGGTCAAATGCAAGATATCTACATCGAAATTCAAAAGCGAATCAAAAACCATGAACGCTCTCTGGTGCTGACATTAACGAAAAAAATGGCAGAGGACTTAACCGACTATCTTCAAGGTTTGCAATTAAAAGTAAAATATATTCATTCCGAAATTGATACTTTTGAGCGTGTTGAAATTTTAAAATCACTTAGAAGCGGAGAAATTGACGTTCTTATTGGAATAAATTTGTTGCGTGAAGGAATTGATTTGCCAGAGGTAAGTTTTATTGCGATTTTAGATGCCGATAAAATTGGATTTTTGCGAAGTACAACGTCGCTTATACAAATCATCGGAAGAGCCGCAAGAAATGCAGACGGACAAGTTATTATGTATGCCGACAGAATGAGCGATGCAATGAAAGAAGCAATCACAGAAACTCAGCGTCGAAGAAAAATCCAAATGGAATATAATCAAGCACACGGAATTACACCAAAAACCATCAAAAAAGCGGTTGAAGATATTCTTGTCCATAAATCTGAAGAAGAAAAGGAAAATGCAAAAGCTTCACTCGAAATTTTAAAGAAAACAGCAAATCTTTTTGTTCCGTCACAAAGAAAAAAATTGCTTGATGCTTTAAAAAAGGAAATGAAAGATTGTGCAGAACGCTTGGATTATGAACAGGCAGCAATTATTCGCGATCAAATTGCTGAAATTGAAAAAACTTACGGTAAAATAAGTAATTCTGACCTAGCAAAAAAGTGATTTGTTTGTCAAAAAAGTAAAAAACAGTTGATTAAATTACTTGATTTATATAAAATATGCTCTACATAACAACTTGATGCAGTTGCTTGTATATTTTAAGAAAATTTGGAACGAGGTAGAATATGTCAAGAACATGTGATGTTTGCGGAAAGCACCCTATGCATGGTAACAAAGTTAGTAATTCATACAATCACACACGCCGCATTTGGAAACCAAATATTGTAAGAGTTAAGACAGAAATTGGTGGAACAACAGTTACACTGAATGTTTGCACAAGATGCCTTCGCAGAGGTTTCGTTGAAAAGAAAATCAATGTTACTCCAGCAAATGCCGGAGCACAAAAAGCAAACTAATTACTGAAAATACTTTTTTAGTACAGATAATCCCATTCATTACGAGTGGGATTTTTTTGTTTTATTTTGCTGAAAATCCTTAAAGAGCAGATGCTGAATCAAGTTTCTAAAAGCAAACCATCGTAAGCAGTAGAAACAGTTCCGCCATTTTTACAAATTTCTTGAAGTTTTGGATAAGATGGTAATTTTTCTTTTATAAAATTATTTATTTCAGCGTCAGACATATTGTGATTTATGTGAGTAAACCAGGTATGTTTAGCACAAATTTTTTCTGCCGCAGACAGTGCTTCTTCAAAAGAAAAGTGGGTTGAATGTTTTTCCAGTCGAAGCGCATCTATAACTAAATGTTCCAGACAAGTGCAATTTCTCGCAATCAAATCAAACGAAGAATCTTCAATTTTATTACAGTCGGTTAAGTAAGCAATACCTTTTGAAGTTTTAAAATCATCTTTGGATTCAAGAAAGAGCCAGCCTGTGTCCATTAAAGTTCCGTGCAATAAAGGAATAGGAATAATTTTAAATAATTTATTATTTTCTACATAAATCGGATTTTTTTCGCCAAAAACTCTAACGTCATGCAAATCAAGTTTTGGTTTACCGCCGCCCTCTTTTACCGGCTTAAAAATATAATCAAAGCGATTTACAGTATCAATAATTGCACGAGAATTTGCGTAAATTGGAAGACCGTTTCCTTGAGTTTCAAAAGTATTTTTTGAAGGATCAACTGCTTGCGTATGACTAAAAATTCTTAAATCATCAAGTCCATTCAAATGGTCTGCATGGGCATGCGTTATACAAACAGCGTCAATTTTTTCAATTCCAAATTTCAGTGCTTGAATACGAAATTCCGGTCCCGTATCAACTACAATATTTACAGGTTCAAAAATGTATGCTGAACATCTATTTCGTTTATCTTTTGGATTTGTTGATTTACAAACCTTGCATTTGCAGCCAATTACCGGAATGCCATGGCTTGTGCCCGAGCCCATAATTATCATTTTCATAAAAATATTTTATTTCACTTATGAAATTTAGTAAATGATATGTTTTTATGATTTCTGATGATTTTGACGGAAGAGTTTTTTCAAATTTCACAAACACAAAAAATAAGATACAATCATTTTGATGAAAAAATTTAATT
>CAZDAY010000032.1:0-11647 GCA_964503435.1 uncultured Treponema sp. | reverse complement strand
AACGACAAAACTGAAGCCGAAGAAATTCGCAAAAAGGCACTTGTCTGGAAATCAAAAATGGAAGCAGACGCAAAATCTGGAGCAAGTAAATAGAAAATTAAGGTAAATTTAAAAAATGAAAATAGAATTTCTTCTGAAAATATTTGAAGGTTTTTCGATTCAGCGATGGAATGATTTAGTCAGACCTTTTGAAATTGTTGAAATGGATAAGCACGCGGAAAAAATGCTTGTTGCTTATTTAATTGGAAAATATGAAGAAAATTTAGGAAAAAAAATTGATTGGGAATGGATGATTTATGTTTCGCTTTTTGATTTGCTTAGAAAAATTCAGTTGTGTGACATAAAAAGTCCTGTTCAATCTTTAATCCGAAGTCAATATCCTGAAGAATTTAAAAAGTTAAATTTCTGGGTTTTGGATAAATATAAAGATTTAATTGATAATAAAGAACTTTTTGAAAAATTTACGGATTACACAGAAAAATTAAACGGCGACAAGGCAATGGACGAAGGCGAAGAAGATACCATAAAAGTTTTTCGTGCAGCACATAAATATTCAAGTTTGCGTGAACTCGAACTTCTTAGCCCAGTAAATGAAAGTTTTAGACTTGAACAAATCCGCAAAGATTTAAATTCTGACATTCAGTCTTATTTGGATTTGCGCGGACTGCAACTTTTAATAACAAAACAAAAGCCATTTGATTTTTTAACACGCATAGAACAGCTTCGTTTCCAGACAAGATGGAATCAAACTCCAAGAGTTCCAAAAACTTCTGTTCTAGGACATTGTTATTTTGTTGCAGTTTTAACTTTGCTTTTTCAAATTGAAAGTGGTGTAAAAATGTGTTCTGGCAGACTTTACAATGATTTTTTTTCAGCCTTGTTTCATGATTTACCGGAAAGTGTTACGCGCGACATTATTTCTCCAGTAAAGCGTGCAACTGACGGACTTCCTGTAATCGTAAAGCAAAT
This sequence comes from uncultured Treponema sp., assembly GCA_964503435.1. GTDB lineage: Bacteria > Spirochaetota > Spirochaetia > Treponematales > Treponemataceae > Treponema_D. The sequence goes on along the minus strand of CAZDAY010000032.1, from coordinate 10,678 downwards.
TGAAGATGAAATAGTAACAAAAGAACTTGTGCCTCTTATGGAATCTTTTTACAAAGATGAAATTCTTTATTTTACAAGCAATGAATTTGCAAACAGAATATTTATTGATGAAAAAACTCGTGAAGTAAGTTTTGATGATTTGAATAATCTTTATAATTTTGATGAATTGATGCCAGTTGACGGAAAAACTGTGCGTGTTGCTGATCATCTTTCGGCACTTTTAGAAGCAGAACTTTCAATAAGGCATGGAATTACAAGCGAACAGTTGAGTCTTGGCTGCGAAAATATGTTAAAAATTTATCCAAAAGATACAATAATAAATGGAATTGATGTTTACAAACTTTTTGCTTCGGTTGATGAATGGTGTCATTCGTAAAATTTAATTGTAAAGTTTGTGAAATTTATAAAAATTCGTCATGCTGAACTTGTTAGCCTTCGGTGGCTTAGCACAGTATCTTATCATTTACAGATTCAAAATCATACTTCAATGGACTTAGCAAGCGTTCGGAATAACAGTTTCTTTGATGAAATTTCAAATCGGGCAAAATTTCAACTCATTGTAAAGTTTGTGAAATTTATCTATAATTTTTTGATTATTGGTCGATTTTGTTTGATCTTTAATTTTGAATTATGTTTTACATAAATTTTTGGAGGAACTATGACAATCGCTCAAATGCTTAGTCAAAGTGGAATTTTAACTTTACTTGGTATGGGAATCGTGTTCTTATTTCTCATTATTCTTATTCTCTGCATGAATCTTCTGCATGTTATTGTTCATGCGCTTAAATTAGATAAAGATAATGAAACTAAAACGGAAAAGAATGCCGCTTCTTCTTCAAATCCTGATAATTTACAAGACAATGGTGCCATAATTGCTGCCATTGCCACCGCAGTTCACGAAAAAGAACAATAATATTTTAATATTTTTATATAAGAGGTTAATTTATGTCTAAAGTTGGAATTACAGAACTTGTTATCCGTGATGCTCATCAAAGTCTTCATGCAACACGTATGACAACTGCTGATATGCTTCCTGCATGTCCTATGCTTGATAAAATTGGTTATAAATTTGTAGAAGGTTGGGGCGGTGCAACTTATGATTCTTGTATTCGTTTCTTAAATGAAGATCCATGGGAGCGCCTTAGAAAACTTCACGCTTCAATGCCAAATACAAAAATTATGATGTTGCTCAGAGGTCAGAACTTGCTGGGTTATCGTCATTATGCAGATGATGTTGTTGACAAATTCGTTGAAACGGCTGCAAAAAATGGTATTGATGTTTTTAGAATTTTTGATGCCTGCAATGATCCTCGAAATCTTGAGCGAGCAACAAAGGCGGCTGTTAAATCTGGAAAACATGTTCAAATGGCAATTTCCTATGCTGTAACTCCATATCATACAATAGAAAAATATGTTGAACTGGCAAAAACTTACGCTGATTTTGGTGCAAATTCTATTTGTATCAAGGATATGGCAGGTCTTTTAAAACCTTATGCTGCTTATGATTTGGTTAAGGCAATAAAAGAAAAGGTTGATTTGCCAATCGAAATTCACTCTCATGCAACAACTGGACTGTCTGTTGCAACTCTTTTAAAAGCAAGTGAAGCTGGCGCTGATATTCTTGATACAGCAATATCTTCTATGTCTATGGGAACAAGCCATTCTCCAACTGAAACTGTTGTTGAAATGTTAAAAGATACTCCTTATGATACTGGGCTTGACACAAAGGCACTTCTTGAAATTTCAAAATATTTCCGTGAAGTTAGAACACATTATGCATCTCTTGAATCTAAATTTTTGGGTGCTGACACTCGAATTCTTGTTTCACAGGTTCCTGGTGGAATGCTTTCAAATCTTGAATCACAGTTAAAGCAGCAAGGTGCTTCTAATAAAATGGATGATGTTCTTGCTGAACTTCCGCGTGTTCATAAGGATGTTGGTTATGTTCCTCTTGTAACTCCTACTTCTCAAATTGTTGGAACTCAAGCCGTATTTAATGTACTCTTTGGTCGTTATGAAAGAATGACTGGTGAATTCCGCGATTTGCTGGTTGGCCGCTACGGAAAACTTCCTGCTTCTCCAAATCCAGATCTTGTAAAAAAAGCACTTGAACTTAACAAAATGGACTCTGTTGTAACTTGTCGTCCTGCTGATCTTATTGAATCTGAATGGGATCAAATGCTTGAAGAAAGCAAAAAGAATGGCGGTGATGGAAGTGATGAAGATACTCTTACTTATGCAATGTTCCCAAAGGTTGCTCCAAAATTCTTTGCAGAACGTAAAAATGGTCCTGTTGACGCTCAAACTGCATTCGGTTTGAAAGAAAGTCCAAAATCAGCAAATAACAAAAACGGTGGCTCTTATACAATTACAGTTAACGGTTCTTCTTATTCTGTTGTGTCTGATGGAAAAGGAAATATCAGCGTAGATGGAACGCCTTATAATGTTTCTGTTGGTGAAGGAAGTTCTTTGTCTGCATCTGCTCCACAGGTTCAAAATCAAAGTCAAAGTCAAGCAGCAGTTGCTGTTGGCGGAGTTGATATAAAGGCACCAGTTGCTGGCACCCTTCTAAGACAGTGTTTTTCTAACGGCGCAAAAGTTAACAAGGGCGATACTGTAATCATTATTGAATCAATGAAAATGGAACTTGAAGTTAAAGCGACTGAATCTGGAACAATTACTTATTCTGTTGCTCCGGGAAGTCAAATTCAAAATGAACAGGTTCTTGCAAAAATTGGTGGACTTGTAAAATCTGCTCCTAAACCAGTTGTTGCACCTTCTGCAGCTTCTTCAAATGCAAATCTTTCTTCAGCAGGCAAAAATGATTCTGTTGTAAGTGCAAAACCTGCAAATCTTAGCACTGGCAATGGCGGAACAACAGTAAAGGCTCCGGTTGCCGGCGTATTTTTAAGAACTGCGGTTCCTGAAGGTTCTTCTGTAAAGCGTGGCGATAATATCGTAATTATTGAATCTATGAAAATGGAACTTGAAATAAAAGCTCCAGTTGATGGCAAGGTTCATTTCCTTGTAAATGTAGGTGCGCAACTTTCTAACGAGCAGGCTGTTGCTGAAATTCAATAATGTGCTAGCAAAAAAATAGAGGTTTTTTATATGCCTAATACGAAAATAGAAAATAATAAAAAAATTGCACTTGTAATGCTTTCGATAATGGCGTTTGCTGCAATTCTTTCATTTACGTCAAAAAAAGTCTTTGCTCAAACTGAATCTTCAAATTCTTCTGTTGTGGCAGAACAATCATCTGGATTTGAAAGAGTTATTCCGGGCACTGAAAAATGGGACGGTAAATATGATATTTCTGTAAAAACTTTTCTTGTAAACATTTTTCATACAACTGGCATTTACAAAATGATTCATACTACAAGTCCAGAAGAACTTGCTGCTCAAAAAGCTCAAGAAGAAGCATCTGAACTTGCAATGGAAAATGCTGATGATTTTGCTGAAACTGCTCCGGGCTGGCAATATCTTGTTATGATTCTGATTGGTTTCCTTATAGTTTATCTTGGTGCGGGAAGAGGATTTGAACCTTTACTTTTAATTCCGATTGGTTTTGGTACAATTCTTGTAAATATTCCTGGCGCTGGGATGGGAAATCTTCCGGACGGAATGTTGGCGATTATTTATAAGGCTGGCGTAGGAAATGAATTTTTCCCAATGCTGATTTTTATGGGAATTGGTGCGATGACAGACTTTGGTCCGCTTATTGCAAATCCTAAAACAGCATTGCTTGGTGGAGCAGCACAACTTGGAGTTTTCTTTACATTGTTTGGTGTTTCTTTGCTCAACCTTATTCCTGGTGTTTTCGATTATAATATTCTTCAGGCTGCGGCAATTTCTATTATTGGTGGTGCTGATGGTCCAACATCAATTTATGTTTCAGCAAAACTTGCACCGGAACTAATGGCTGTTATTGCTGTTGCAGCGTATTCTTATATGGCTCTTGTTCCGATGATTCAACCGCCTCTAATGAAAATGCTTACTACAAAAAAAGAGCGGCTTATTCACATGGATCAGTTGCGCCCTGTAAGTAAGGCTGAACGCACTTTGTTCCCATTGATGCTTCTTGTTATTACAATTCTTTTGCTTCCGACTGCTGCTCCGCTTATTGGAATGTTAGCATTTGGCAACTTTGTAAAACAGTGTGGCGTTGTAGAAAGACTTTCTAAAACCATGGAAAACGAAATGATGAATATTGTTTCAATTTTACTTTCTCTGGGTGTTGGAAGTCAGATGACTCCTGAAAAAATAATGAATGGCAAATCTCTGGGAATTATTGTACTTGGACTTGTTGCCTTTGCTGTTGCAACTATTGGTGGCGTTTTAATGGCAAAACTTATGAATTTGTTCCTTCCAAAAGGCAAAAAAATAAATCCTCTTATTGGTTCTGCTGGCGTAAGTGCTGTTCCAATGGCTGCCCGCGTTTCAAATAAAGTAGGACTTGAATATGATCCTTCGAATTTCCTTTTGATGAATGCGATGGGACCTAATGTTTCTGGTGTTATTGGAACTGCCATTGCTGCTGGCGTATTTATTGCAACATTTGGTGCTTGATTTATAAACAAGAAGTCTTCCTGAAACAAAATTTTGGGGAGACTTTTTTATTTTTTTAGAAACTGCAAGTTTTCTGCAATAACTGCAAATTTTATGAACAAAGTTTAATCTGCAAGTTGTTGCAGTAAGATTAGACTGTTCTAAAAGAAAAATTGCAGTGAAAACAAAAATGGCAGGTCGTAAGCAAAAATCTTCAAAAAAATAATAAAAAAAAATTACCACTCCCCGCAGAAGTCCGCCACTTTTATGACAAAACCTCCAGTCCACTTTTATGACAAAACCGCAAGCCCACTTTGAAAACCGCAAGTTCACTTTGAAAACCGCAAGTTCACTTTGAAAACCGCCAGTCCACTTTGAAAACCGCCAGTCCACTTTGAAAACCGCCACTTTTATGACAAAACCGCAAGTCCACTTTGAAAACCGTAAGTTCACTTTGAAAACCGCAAGCCCACTTTGAAAACCGCCAGTTCGCCATCAAAACATCAAATTCTCAAAGTAAACATCCAGCCAGGCAAACAAAACATTGCCCGATTGAACAATAAATTTATATAAATTAAAATAAGCCTATGAAAATAGACGATTTTGCACTTAACGAATACAAAAAAAATTCTGAAACTTCAGCAAAAAATCAAATAAAGACAAACAATAATTCTAATCAAAAAAATATTTCAAATCCGGCATTAAATATTTTGAACAGCACTCAAAATTCTAATTTTAACAATTCTAGTGCGACTGGTTTTTCTGATTTTAACACTAAAAGTTTTTCAGAAAGTCAAAATCCTAATAAAACATTCAGTGTTTCAAAAGAAATTCGTCATAATGCAAAACGAGGAAATGAGCCTTTAATTCATCGTCCGATTTTTCAAAAAATAAATACGAAACTAAATCAGCTTGAGCAAGAAAATAAATTAAACAGACAGTTAGAAAAGGAAGCAGAAATTCAAGCGCGTCAGGCAGCAAAAACCGGTATTTGGTTTCAAAAAAAATCGCTTGATTCTCAAGATTTAAAAAACGCAACAGACAATTTGTTTGCAGACGGACTTATAAAAGTTCCGCAAAAAAGTGAAAAAGATTCAATTTACAGGCGAGTTGCAAAATTTCTTGTGATTATTGGTTTAGACGAAGCGGCAAAAATTATTCCGCATTTGAGCGAAGAGCAAGTTGAAAAAATTATTCCTGAAATCGCAACAATTCAAAAAATTTCTCCTCAAGAAAAAGATGAAATCTTAAACGAATTTAACGGACTTTTGGAAAAATCAAGAACTGACGGTGGATTTGAAACTGCAAAAAATATTTTAACAAAGGCTTACGGCGAAAAAAAAGCGCAGGAAGTTTTACAAAAATCAATAAAGGCGCCACTTGAAAAACCATTTGAATATTTGTCTGAAGCGGACGCTGACCGAATTAAAATCTTGCTTGAAACAGAAAGTGTTGCTGTAAAAGCGATTGTTTTGTCGCAACTTGAGCCAAAAAAAGCGGCGGCTGTTTTAAATAAAATGGATTCTGAAGAAAAAAGTGAAATTATTCTGCGCCTTGCAAAAATGAAAAATGTTTCGCCAGAAGTTCTTGAAAGAATAGATAAATCTTTGCACGAAAAACTGCTTACGCAAAATACAGAAAATTCTAATAATCTTGATGGACGAGGAATTTTAGCACAAATTTTAAAGCGGATGGATATAAGTTCAGAAGACAAAATTATTGAATCTTTAAGCGAAAGTGATCCAGAACTTGGTGAAGATTTAAGAAAACGGCTTTTTACCGAAGAAGATGTTTTAAACTCAGACAATAGATTTTTGCAAAACAAACTTGCTTCAATGGATGTAAAAGATATTGCCTTGCTTATAAAAGGAAAATCGCTTCCGTTTAGGGAAAAAATTCTGACAAACGTTTCAAAAACTCGCGGTGATATAATTCTTGAAGAAGAAACTTTGCTGGGGCAGGTAAGAAAAACTGATGTAGAAGAAATTACTTCAAAATTTTATGCAAGTTTAAGACGTGCCTGGGAAGACGGAGAATTAAGAATTGAAGGCAGAGATGATGGTGAGGTTTACGTATGAAAAATGAAGGTAAGACAAAAATCAGCGGAATGAAAATAAATGAAATGAAAACTGGCGAATTGTACAAAGGCTTTAGAGTAAAACAAATTCTTGAAATAGAAGATTGTGCTTCAAAAGGAATTTTTTTGGTTCACGAAAGAACTGGAATGGAAGTTTTTCATTTGCTCAATCAAGATAAGGAAAATCTTTTTTGTTTTGCATTTAGAACTCCTTGCGAAAATAACACAGGCGTTGCTCACATTATGGAACATTCAGTTTTGTGCGGTTCAAAAAATTATCCTGTAAAAGATCCGTTTATTCGCCTTGCAAATCAAAGTATAAACACGTACTTAAATGCACTTACGGCGTCAGACAGAACAATGTTTCCAGCCGCGTCAATCGTAAAAGAAGATTATTTTAATTTGATGTCAGTTTATGCTGATGCAGTTTTTTTTCCTCTGTTGACAAAAGAAACTTTTATGCAGGAAGGCTACAGACTTGAATTTGACAAAGAGCAGAATCCTGTGATTCAGGGCGTTGTTTATAACGAAATGAAAGGTTCTTATTCATCTTTTGACAGCGTTTCTAATGATGAAATTTTGAAAGTAATTCACGAAGGAAGTTCTTACGTTTATGATTATGGCGGCGATCCAATGGAAATTCCGTCATTAACTTACGAGCAATTTAAAGCTTTTCACAGAAAACATTATTGTCCTGCAAACTGCATGCTTTTTCTGTACGGAAATATTTCGACTTATGAGCAGTTGGATTTTGTTGATGAAAAAATTTTAAGTAAAATCCAAAATCCTGGCAAAAAAATAAATTTTCCTAAAGCAAAAAAAATTGAAACTAAAAAATTTGTAAAAGTTTTTGGTCCAGATGACAGTTCTGAAAATCAAAGTGAAAATTCTAAAAAAGAAAAACAAGTTGCTGTCCTTTCATGGAAAATGAAAAATTTTGTGCAAAAAGGCGAATTTTCAAAACTTTCCATGGAAATTATGTTTCTTTCCGATTTGCTTTTTGGTGATGACAGTGCTCCTGTTTCAAAAGCTCTTCTTGAATCAAACCTTGGAAGTGATTTGGCGGTTCAAAATGGACACAATTTAACAAGTTGCTTTTATTCTTTAACTTTTGGACTTTGCGGTGTAGAAGAAAAAAATGCTCATGCTGTTGAAAATTTGATTTTTAAAACTTTAAATGAAATTTGCGAACATGGCATTGATGAAATGGATTTAAAAAGAACCTGTTTAGATTTTGATTTTATGAACAGAGAAATTAAACGCTTCCGCTCGCCATATTCAATGGTTTACATGCAAAAAGTTTATTCTTGCTGGACCTACGATGAAAATCCATGGGAAAAACTTTTGTTCCGCCAGAAATTTGAAAGTTTCAAAAAAGAAATTTTATCAAATCCTGATTATTTAAAATCGCTTATAAAAAAATATTTTCTTGACAACAAAGAACATACTCTGATTTTTGCAGAACCTTCTAAATCTTGGTCAAAAAATCGTGAAAATCAGGAAAAAAAGAATGCACAAAAAATTTTAAAAACTTATGGCAAAGATAAAATTTTAAAAAATCTCGAAGCATTAAAAGTAAATCAGAAAAAAGATGAATCTGAATATGAAAATTTAATTCCGCATGTAAAAATTTCTGATGTTGATTATTCAGTTGAAAATGTGAATTTAAAAAAATCTTTAATTTGCGGCGTGCCTTACGGTCAATGTGTTCAGAAAACAAATGGAATTGTTTACTTTACAATAGTTTTTCCGGTTGACGTTTTAAAGCCAAAAGATTACACATACTTAACGCTTTTATCTTCAGCGGCAACAGAACTTGGCTGGGGAAATTTAAAATGGAATGATGCTTTGCGTCTTATTCAAACAAAATGCGGTGGATTTTCGTGTTATGTTCATTCTGCTACTCCAGTGCCGGACTTTGCGCAAAAAATTGTCAGTAAAAATCCACTTACAAAGGGCAGAGACTTTTTGCTTTTTAACATGAAATGTTTAAGTGAAGATTTTGGCGACGCTTTAGAAATTTTTAAAAATTGTATTTTCAAAACTGATTTTTCTGATGTTCAAAGATTAAAAACGGTTTTAACTTCGCTTTATAATGCAAATGTTTCGTATTTAAATTCTTCTTCTCACGTTTACGCCGCTTTTCGTTCTCTTGCAAAACAAAATCGTTATACTGCGCAAAAAGAAATTCTTGAAGGCGTTTCTTCACTTTTTTATTTAAAAGAGCAAAAAGAAATGGACATTCAAAAACTTTCTGAAAAATTGAATTCTCTGCTAAAAAAAATTCGTTCAAGTGGCGCAATGATTTATGCAATTACTGATGAAAAAACTTTGCCAGATTTAAAACTTCCAATCAAAAAAATGATAAATGAATTTGATGTAAAATTTCCAAAAGAAAAACTTAATGTTGATGACAAAGAATTTTATAAACTTACGGATATTTGTCTGAAAAATTCTGTGACGAAAAATCTGAAAATTTCTGAAAAAGATAATTTTGTTCCGATTGATGAAGCGTTTATAATTCCGGGAACTGTCGCTTATACAAGTGCTTTGGTTGAAAGTGAAATTAAATTCAGCAAAAAATGTGTTGCTGATGAAATTTTAACGCATTGTCTTGCAACTTCTGATTTGTGGAATAAAATCCGTGTTGAAGGTGGCGCTTACGGTGTATTTTTTAGTGCAAAAAGAATGAATGGACTTTCTGGATTTGGCACTTACCGCGATCCAAAACCTTTTTCTTCAGTTGATGTGTTTTATAAAACTCTTGAAGATTTAAAATATAAAAATTTTGATGAAGAAACAGTTGAAAAAGCAGTTTCAGGAATTTTTTCTGAAGAAATTGAACCAAAAGTTCCGTCACAAAAAGGTCTTTTAGCAATTTCTTATGATTTGAACGGCTATTCAAATGATTTTGAAAAAAGATATTTAAAATATTTGCAGGAAATAAAAGCAAAAGATATAAATTTGGCTTCTTTACGATATTCAAAGGCAAAAAAAGGCGGAAAAACTGTTATTTTCTGTCCAAAAGTTTTACTTAATTTGAAAAATTCAAAAAAATGTAGAAAAATAATAGAATTGTCGTTATAATTATGCTTGAACTTGGTAAAAATTTGATGTGAGCATTTTATTGAGTTTTCCTTGTTATAAAATTGATTTTTTTAGGGGATATTCTTTATGATGGAAAAAAAACGAACTACTGAACTTGTCGCTTTAATGAGACAACTTGTTTCTGATGTACAAGGTGCACCTTATCCTGGCTCCGATTTTGAACCTGAACTTTATCAAATTTGGTATGAACATCTTCAAAAAAACGCTCAGAATTGTTTTGAATTTCTTGATGAATTTTTTCCAATGGAAAAAGAAGAATTTGAAGAAACTCTAAAAAAACTTTTAAAATAATTCTGTTTCTAAACTTAACAAAACTTTAAACATAATTTCCATTTTGCCGAAAATGAATAAGAGAGCAACTCTAACTTTAATTTTGTAAGATTAAAATTTGATGATTTATAAAAATCACTTTATTTTTTTTCTTGCAGGTATTTTTGGTGGGAAAATATGATTAAAAATAATATTGGTCGCAATGAGCGTTTAATGTTAAAAGGTTCCTTAAAAAAACAAGGTTTTGATTCATGGAGACTTGTAACAAATGCAATTAGTGCTTTAGATGGCTCAGAACGAACTTTCTTTTTTGAATTTTATTTTTTAAATCCTTCTGTTTCAAGCGAAGAACCTGTTTTGGGTTTTAAAAATCGCTTTGAAAAAACTCTCGAAGATTTGCAATACGCACTTGCTGGAACCACATCAGCACAAAGTGCAACCTCTCAAGATTTTGTTATTCCTTCATTTTTTATGGTAAGAGCCGGTTGCTTTGGTTTTGGTGGCAAACAGATAAGCAATTATTTTCCTTGTGGGAATGTTGAATTTGGTAAAAATGATTTTGTAATCAAAGTTGCTAATCAAGAAAAAGGTGAATGTGTTCTTGCCGGCGATTATTGTTTTGGAAAATTGAGTGTAAGCAAAGAAGAACTTGAAAGTCATCCGGAATATCTTTGC
>CAZDAY010000031.1:0-11803 GCA_964503435.1 uncultured Treponema sp. | reverse complement strand
ACAAAGAACCAGGCCTTAAAGAAATTATAGAAGCGGCACAAGGCAGAGATTTTAACGCTGAAATGCAGGAAACAGAAAATGCAGAAAATTCAGATGGGCAAAAAATTTCCGGCGAATCAGAAAATCTTAATAAAACAGAAAATTCTTCTGAACAAAACCCATCCGCTGATTCTGACAGAAAAAACGAATTAAATTACGAAAAAGAATTTTTTTCTCGAACAGAAAACGGCGAAAAAGCAGTTTTACTTCAAAGCGTTCCATCTCTACAAAAATGTAAAATTTTACAAAGCCTTTTGTACTCAGCAGGAATTCCATCTTTTGCTCAAACAGAAAAACTAAGCGGAATTTTTGGCAACACTTCAGGTCTTCCCCACACAATGTTCAGCGTAAAACTAAACGTCCTAGAAAGCGACCAAGAAACCGCCAGACAAATCCTAGAATCAAAAGAAATTGAAACTTAAACAAACGCAGAATCAGTAAAACCTAGCCTCGATTGTAAGGGCGAGCGAAGCGAGTTGCGTAGCAATGAAACCCTGAAAAGCGAGTAAAATTTTTAACTAACTGTTAGCACATTAGATACGCTAAAAACAAAAAAAATTCGCTCCAAAAAAAATCAAAAAAAAATGTGCACACTTTCCATATTGTTTACAAAAACATTTTTCACTAAAATAAGTCTATGAAAACTTCACAAATTCCTTTTAGAACACTGCGGGAAGCTCCTGCAGAAGCTATTATTTCTAGTCATCAGTTAATGATTAGAGCTGATTTAATCCGTAAACTTGGAAACGGACTTTACACTTACATGCCAATCGGTTTAAAAGCGTATCGTAAAGTTGAAAATATTATAAAAGAAGAACTTAATGCCTCGGGCGCTTTTGAATTTAAACCTACAGTTATTGTGCCTGGTGATATATGGAAAGAAAGTGGACGTTGGGAAACTATGGGTCCGCAAATGCTTAAAGCTAAAAATCGTGCTGAACAAGATATGGTTGTTTCACCTACTGCAGAAGAAGCCTTTACTTCAATTTGTCGGCTTGGTTTAACATCTTACAAGCAGCTTCCAATCAATATGTATCAAATAAATACAAAGTATCGTGATGAAATTCGGCCACGTTATGGCGTTATGCGCGGAAGAGAATTTAATATGATGGACGGATACACGCTTAACGCAGACGATAAAAGTCTGGACGAAAGTTATCAGTCTTATGCAAAGGCTTATCTTCGGATTTTTAAAAGACTCGGACTTAAAGTGATTCCAGTAAAGGCTGACACTGGAGCAATGGGCGGTTCTGGTTCAGAAGAATTTATGGTTGAAAGTCCGATTGGTGACGACACTTTAATTCTTTGCCCAAAATGCGGTTATGCTGCAAATGCCGAAAAAGCATCTTGCAAAAGCGATTCTCTTCTTGACCAAAACGGCGAAATTCCTAAGGCAACAGAACTTTTGCCAGAAGAAGTTGCAACTCCAAATGTATTTTCTATAGAAGACATGGAAAAATTCTTCAACATAAGTTCAAAACATTTTATAAAAGCCTTAATTTATCGCGTAATAAATTCGTCTCTTGATTTAAGCGGAACTCCTGGTTCAGAAAATCTTAAAAGAGAAAAAGAAGGCGATTTTGAATTTTATCCGTTAAGTTATGTTTGCGTTTTAATTCGTGGCGATCTTGATGTTAACGAAGCAAAACTTGCAGGACTTTTAAAAGCAAGCGAAGTTGTTCTGGCGGATTCTGATGAAGTTGTTAAAATCAGCGGTGCTCCTCATGGATTTGTTGGTCCTAGAAAGTTAAACTGCCCAATCGTTCAGGATTTAAGTGTAAATGATATGCACGATGCAATCTCTGGGGCTGGAAAAGAAGGTTTCCATATAAAACATGTTGAACCAAATCGTGATTACAAATTTTTCTTAAACGCAGATGTTAGAACTGTAAAAGCAGGAGACAAATGTTCAACTCCAAATTGCGACGGAACTTATTATTCTACAAAAGGAAACGAATTAGGTCACATTTTTAAACTTGGAAAAAAATACACGCAAAGTATGAATGTTACTTATCTTGATGAAAATGGAAAAGCGGCAGTTCCTACAATGGGTTGCTACGGAATTGGCGTTGACAGAGTTCTTGCTTCAATCATTGAAAGTTTCCACGACGACAACGGAATTATCTGGCCAATGTCAGTTGCTCCGTTCCAGGTTGCAATCGTTCCAATCAAATACAAGGATGCAATGAAAGAAGCTGCAGATAAACTTTATGATGAACTTACAAAAGCGGGCGTTGAAGTTTTGCTTGACGACAGAGATGAACGGCCTGGCGTAAAATTCAACGATATGGATTTAATGGGTTATCCAATTAGAATTACAGTTGGCGACAAAAATCTTCCGAATGTAGAAATAAAATTGCGCGGTGAACAAGAATCAAATCTTATTCCGCAAGAAAATGCTGCTGGCGAAGTTCAAAAAATCATCAAACAACAAATGTCTGCCTTAAATTAAAAAAACTGTCACCCTGAACGGTTAGTGAGCCTGTCGAACCATGATTCAGGGTCTGTTGATAAAAAATTCGACAAATCTAAAAAAGTTGAGGAAAATATGAAAAACTTAAACACAAAAAAAATTATTTTAATTTCACTAAGCATTTTTTTTACAAATTTTATATATTCCCTACCCGCTGTAAATTCTTTGCTCGCAGACAGTTCTGGCGAATACGTTTATTATTCTGACAAAACTTTCAACGACAAATCTGCTTCTATTGTAGGTTTTATTTATTACGATGATGAAAATTACGGAATGCGCTATTTTTCTCCGGCAGTAAATAATTCAAAATCTTCGCGTGTAGAAAAAGATATTTCGGTTTACATAAAATTAAATTCTCAAAATCCAAAGATCGAATTTCTTGGTGAAAGAATTATTGGTGCAACAAGCCCCGAAGACGCAGACATTGTAAATTATCTTCATGATTTGTTTTATGAATTTACAGAACGTAGGCAAAAAATTACATTTCCTGAAAACACCAAAAAATTTTCTGTAAAACAAAATTATCTGCAATTTGGCGGAAATGTAAATTTTGATTTTAATATTTACATTCCAATTTTTAACATTGAATCTATAAAATCTGCTGACGGAAAAATTTTGTTTCAAACATTAACTTGCGGAAAACTTAGCAATTCTCAGGATTCAAGTTTTGAAAATTTTAAAAGCATTGACGGTTTGCCAAAAGATAAAAAAAGAAATTTCAAATCTTCTTCAAAAACAAAAAAAATCCAGGTAAATTTTGAAAGTAATTTTAATGCAATCAAAATTGACGGAGAAACAGAAAATTCAAACTTAAATAAAAAATCTAGCGGTAAATTTAGTGATAAAACAAAAGATAAAAGCGAAACTCAAAAAATTATTCAAAATCTTACTTTGGACGAAAACTGGAAGCAGGGAATGGAAAATCTCTGGCTTTTAGGCGATTACGCAATTCTTTCTCTAAACATAATTCAAAATACACAAGCATTAAATCAAAACGATTTTTCAGATGTTTTAATACGACGTTTTATTCAAAGCACAAATCAATCTTATGCATTATTTCCGTATTTAAATCTTGAGAAAAAAAATGATGCTGTAAAAATTACAAATGTTTTTTATCAGCCACAAAGTGAAAACGTAACTCGCGACATAAAAATTTTAACAAAAGTTTCAGAGCAAAGTTTCGCCTTTCTTACGCTAACAGTTTTTGACAGTGTTTATCAAAACAATAAAAAATATTTCACTTCAATTTTAAACACTTACAAACTAAACTAAAACGAATTGCGGCTCAATGGCGTGCCAATCCAAACGCCTTCGCTGCCCAAATAACTTTTCTTTTCACCGTCAACTAAAAACTGAACGCTGTCAACCGTTGGAAATGCTGTCGCTGTGAAAACAATTTGCTGCAACTGTCCCTGCGTACCTTCAATTCCGTATTGGTTAAATTCAAATTCCGGACTGAAATTCAAAGTTGCAATTCCATTTTTTACCGAAGCGCCAATCAATCTGGTTCCAGTAGAAACTAATGAGCGGCAACCAAGATTTTCTTCTTCAACATTCGGTCCCACAATTAAAGCGTTTATTGAATCAACCAAAGGACTGTCAGATTTTTTCATTGAGCGGGAAACTTCTTTGCGGCTTACAGTTCCGTTTGAATTTATTGTCATAAAGTAAAGTTTTATATTCATTGTTGCAGGAATATTTTTTGTTTCCTGACTTTGTGATTTTGGATTTTGAACATTTTGATTTTGCAAAGCCGAAGTTTGAGAATTTACAGAAGCCGAAGCGGCGGAATTTTGCGAAGAAGGATTTTCTGCAAGTTTCGATTCATCAGAATTTTCGCTTTGACTTTTAGAATTATTTTGATTATTTAAAGTTTCCTGTGCAATTTCCTGCTGCCTAAGAGTAAGTTCATTTTGAGAAATTACAGAAGAATCCTGAGCAGAAGAATTTTCTGTTTCAGTAATATTTATTTGCACTGATGAAATTGGTTCAACATCATTTTTTTCCTGCGAATCATCTTTTGGTAAATTTTGAGCATTTTCTACAAACGAAGGAGTTTTTAAATTATTTTTTTCAAAGAAACCTGTAGATTTTAAATTTGACGCAATTTTTTGCCAGTTCACAATAAACAAAATCAGCAAGAGCAAAGCAATCAAAAACCAAAGTGCAACGCCAATTCCTATTTTTTTATTTGAATTCTTTTTTTTAGAAGATTTTTTATTCGCCATAAATTTTTTCCCGAACTTTTATTTTACTTTTAAACTTAAGTTTTAAATTTATAAATTTTGTGATTTACACATTTCGTACATTATAACTGATGCCGCCTGTGCAACATTCAAACTATCAACAAGTGGTTCAGAATTTGACTTTCCCATTCCAGCAAAAGGAATAATTACAAGTGCATCACAATTATTTTTTACATCATCGCTAATTCCACTTTCTTCATTTCCAAGCACAAGAATTGACGGTTTGCCTTTACAAATATTTTTTAAATCGCCAATAGTTTTTTTTGCATCAAGAGAAGTTCCCAGCCGAACCATTTTTCCAGCCATATCTTTTAAAAGTGCCGGAATTGATTTTATAGAATAAATGTTTACAAATTCCATTCCGCCTTCTGCAACTCTGTAACTACTTGTCGTAATTGAAGATTGAGATTCATCTAGCGGAATTACAATATTTTTTATTCCAAAAAACGCTGCACTTCGAACAATCGCGCCTAAATTATTTGCATTCCCGATTCTGTCCAAAAGAATTGCACTTTCGCCATTTTTTACCCAGTTGGCAGTAATATCTGTATTTAACGGAAGAATTTGCGGTTCTTCAATCATCGCAACAACTCCCTGGTGATGAATACTTCCACAAAGTTTTTCTAATTCCTGAGGATTAACTTTATTGTAAGGTTTTTTACTAGCCGCCAGTTTTTTGCATAAACCGCCAAAAAGCGGCGCCCTTTCTTCTGAAAAGTAAAATCGCGTAATTCGCTGCCAGTTCATTTTTTCAAGTGTTTTTACAGCCGCAAATCCGCAAACTGCAAGTTCATTTTTCTGAGAATTTTTCATATTTTAATCTCTTTGAACTGCCGCCTTTTTTATTTTATCAGCAGTTTCTTTGCCACAAAGCATATTTACAAGTTCCATAGAAAATTGTTCAGCCGCGCCCGGACCTCTGCCAGTTAAAAGCAAATCATCTTTCACAAAAGGAAATTCACTTAAATAATTTTCAGCAAATTTTTGAGCATCCTTTTCATTTTCCATATTTGGATAGCAAGTCCACTTTTTGCCTTCAAGTGCCTTTGTTTTAGAAAGCACCAAAGCTGGAGAAGCACAAATTGCCGCAACAATTTTTTTATTATCAACCATTGCATCAATTAAAGAAAGAGCCTGATTACAATTTGAAATATTTAAAGCACCAGGCATTCCTCCAGGAACAACAACTGCGTCTGGAAGTTTATCATTCATACTGGCAAGATAAGAATCCAAAGTCATGTCAGCAAGAACCGTAATTCCATGCGCACCTTTTACATTTCTTGATGAAGTGCGTGTTGCCGCAATAATCACATTTACTCCAGAACGGCGAAGATAATCTACAGGAGAAAGTGCTTCTATTTCTTCAAATCCATCCGCTAAAAATACTAAAACATTTTTTTCCATAAAATCTATTATACTTGAAACCTTATTTTTTATAAAGTAAAATTGCTTACTATGAAAAGAGTTTTACTGATTGATGGTTCGCCAATGTTTACTGATTTTTTACACGAAAAATTAAAATCGGAACAAGTGTCTTTGGATACAGCCATTGGAAGTCGCGACGCATATACAAAACTCATCGTAACTCTGCCCGACCTTATAATTATTGAATTAGAATCAAAACTTACTTACGAAATTGAAGAATTTTTAGAAAAAAAAATCAATGATGTAAACGCAAAAAGAATTCCAATCATTATAATCGGACCTGAAATTGAACATTTAAAAATTGCAACTCTCGCAGAATACGGCGTAATTAAATATTTTAAAAGACCAATCCGCTTTGACATTTTCTTTGAAACAATCGGAAACGTTTTAAAAACTAAATTTTCTATTGACGAAACGCCTTGTATTTTAGATTTGCATTTAAATGGCGAAATTATATTTATTGAAATTTCCGCTGGTTTAAACCGTGAAAAAATTTTTATGCTCAAATATAAAATTTCAGAAATCATCACAAAAAATAATTTGAAAATTCCAAAAATAATTGTAATGCTCACAAATTTGCAGTTAAGTTTTGTTGATGGAATAAATTTGGAACTTCTGTTTGACAATATTATTGCCGACAAAAGAATTCTAAAATCAAACATAAAAGTTTTATCACTCGACAATTTTGTAAAAGAACTGATTAGAGGACACAATCAGTATGAAGGAATTGATGTTGTTTCTAAGTTGACGGATATTTTAAACGGATTTGTTGAAAATAATGTAAATTCTTCAAATGTAAATGATTTTGTTTCTGACAAGATTTTAAAATCCGACCGTGATATTGATGAAGGTTCTATTGAAATGCGTTTTGAATCAAACTCAAATCAAAATAATGGAAATGAACTGCAAATTGCTATTGTTGATGATGATATTGTTATAAGAAAATTACTTCAAAGTGCTTTTTCTACAATCAGCGCACAGACATTTCTTTTTGCAAGCGGAACTGAATTTTTAAAATCAATTTCTGGAGGAACAGAATACGACTTAACCATTTTGGATCTTTTTATTCGAGACATGGACGGTTTTACGATTTTAAAAACTTTACAAAATCACAGTTATTCAAAACCAATAATGATTTATTCGCAAGCAACTCAAAAAGAAGCAGTTTTACAAGCAATGACTTTAGGAGCAAAATCTTACATTGTAAAACCACAAAAACCAACCACCATTGTTAGTAAGGCATTGGAAGTTTTGCGCACATCAAATTAAAATTAACGGAGGAGCGCTTTCATGGACGACAATGCTTCTGTAGAAACCGGCAGTCGATTTCTTGCTAGTACATTACACGAAGTACGCACACCAATCCAGACGATTATCAGCACAGTTGAACTTCTTGAAGACACTTCTTTGAACAAAGAACAAACCGAATATGTTCATCAAATTGAATTCAGCGCAAATTCTTTATTGCAGTTAGCAAACGATGTTTTAGATTTTACAAAAATCCATTCTGACCAATTTAAATTAGAAAATATTCCTTACGATGTTGCAGAACTTACAGAACGCGTTGTTGATTTAATCAGCATGGAAGCTTTTGACCGGAACATTGAAGTAATTACCGACATTGATTATTCTGTGCCGCGAATAGTTATGGGCGATCCAAATCGAGTTCAGCAAATAATTTTAAACTTAGTTAAAAACGCAGTAAAATTTACAGAGCAAGGTTTTATTTTAATCCGATTAAGTCAGGTAAAAAATTATTTACTTTTTGAAATTGCAGATTCTGGCATTGGAATTCCTGACGACAAAAAAAAATTAATTTTTAATGATTTTTATCAAGTTGATTCAAGCACAACAAAAAGATATCCGGGAACTGGACTTGGACTTTCAATTTGCAAAAATTTAGTTTCAGTTATGAAAGGAAAAATTGGCGTTTTGTCAAATCCTAGTGGCGGTTCAAATTTCTGGTTCGCAATTCCGCTGGAAATTTCAAATATCAACGAATCAGAAAAACTTGCCTTAGAAAACGTTCCGAAAAACACAAAAATTCTTGTTGTGGAAAACAATCCTTTGGCACTAAAATCGCTCACAAGAAAACTTGAAATTCTGGGAATAAAAAATTACGAATGTTCAGCCGCAAGCAAGGACGCGCTTTTAAAACTTCAAAATGCCATCAAGACTCAAAATCCTTTTACACTTGCTTTAATAGATTTAACAATGCCAAAAATTGACGGATGGAAACTCGGAGAAGCAATTAAAAAAAATCCGCAAACAAAAAATTTGAAACTTTACTTAATGATTCCAGAAGGTCAAATGGCAAAAGGCACAAAATTAAAAGTTTCAAACTGGTTCAAAAGCTATATTTACAAGCCAATCAAAATGACGCAGTTAATTGAAATTTTAAAAGATGCAATTTATGAACCTTTAAAGATTCAAAAGCAAAAATCAAATTTTAAATTTTCAAATTTATCTTCAAAAAAAGATTTTTCTCAAATCGCAAAGGACAACAAAATTCTTATCGCAGAAGATCATCCGGTTAACAGAAAACTTCTTCAGATAATTCTTGAAAAATTTGGTGCAACAATATTTCTGGCTGAAAACGGAGAACTTGCGGTTGAACAGATTTCAAAGCATCCAGAAATTGATATTATTTTTATGGATATTTTTATGCCTATAAAAAGTGGAATTGATGCAACTGTGGAAATTCGGCAGAAAGGTTACAAGGGAATTATTATCGCATGTACAGCAAACAACAATCCCGCAGATTTTGAAACTTACTCAGAACTTGGAATTAACGACATTCTTCTAAAACCATTTAAACGGGAAGCCGTTCAGCAAATGCTTGATAAATGGAATACAGTTCTTATGGTTCCCGAAGCAAAAGATATTATGAATCTTATTGACATTAACAATCAATCACGCGATCTTTGGGATATTGCAGATTTTATAGACACAGCACACAACGATTTCAAACTTGCACAATCACTTATGGCTGACTACATCAATCAAACCACAAAAATTTTAAATGATTTAAAACTGGAACTTTCCGCAAAAAATAAAAATTATAAAAACATTGAACTTTACACTCACACATTAAAAGGCAGCAGCGCGTCTGTTAGCGTAAAAAAACTTGCAGAAATTGGAAGACAAATGAACGAAGCCGCAAAACAAAAAGATTTTATAAAACTTGAAGCCGGACGCACAGAATTTGCTATTGAATTCAAAAGGTTGCAGCATTACGTGGAAATTTGGAAATCATCAATTTAAATTTTTAATTAAATTTTTTAAGGACACAATCAAATGAAAACAAATTATCACACACACACAACTTACTGCGACGGAAAAAATACTCCGCAAGAAATGCTTTTAAGCGCCATTGAAAAACATTTTGACATTCTCGGTTTTTCAGGACATTCAATGTTTCCTTTTGGAAGCGACTGGCATATTCAGCCAAAAGAAATTTCTGCTTACGTAAAAGAAGTTCGCTCGCTTGCAGAAAAATACAAAAATAAAATAAAAATTTTGTGCGGTTTTGAAGCGGACTTTATTCAAGGATTTTGTTCCCCAAATTTTAAAACTTACGAAGAATTTTCTCCAGATTTTTTAATTGCTTCAGTGCATTATATTGTAAACCAAAAAGGTCAATTCACAGTTGACGATTCACACGAAGCAACAATGCGGGGAATTCAGCAGTGCTTTAATGGAAACGTAAAAAAAGCAGTTCAAGAATATTTTTATAACGAACGCAAAATGCTAGAAACTTGCAATTTTACATTTTTAGGTCATCCAGATCTTTTCAGGAAACAAAATTACAAACATCAAATTTTTGACGAAACTGAATCCTGGTATAAAAACGAAATAAAAGCCACTGCAAAACTTATTGCAAAAAGCGGAATTTGTGTCGAAGTAAATACAGGAGGAATGTCTCGTGGCGGAACAGATTTTCCTTATCCATCGCCATATTTTTTGAGTCTTTTAAAAGATTACAATGTTCCCGTAACAATAAATTCAGATGCACACACCGCTTCCACTCTTGATTTTTGGTTTGATGAGGCAATTCAATACATAAAAAAAGCCGGCTACACAGAACTTACGCACTTTGTAAACGGCAATTATGTTTTTGAAAAAATTTAAAAAATCAGCGGTGCTTTTTATCTTCTGCTGACTGACAAGTAACGCAAAGAGCCGCATAAGGAATGGCTTGAAGTCTGCCTTCTGGAATTTCTTTTCCGCAAACTAAACACTTTCCATAAGTTCCCTGAGTAATGCGGTCAAGTGCACGGTTAATCATTGCAATTCTGCGCTGATCCGCTTCACCCAAACTGTTAATCATAAGGCGATCAACTGTATCAGTTGCAATATCAACTTCATCTCCAGTTTCTATAGTTTCACTCAATTTTTCAAGTTGCTCATTTTTACCCTTTAATGATTCAAGAATTTCATTTCGCTGTTCAATAAGTATTTGCTTTTGTTTTTCTACAAAGTCCTTTTCCATAAATAACCTCTCAGTTGACAGATAATTTTGTTTTGTTCATAATAATACACATATTTTTAGTAAAAGGCAAATTTTTTGCTGGAGGAATCGTGGCAAATAAAGACGAAGCTATTGAAGTTGAAGGCATTGTAAAAGAAGCTTTACCAAACACAATGTTCCGTGTAGAACTTCAAAACAAACATGTTATTCTCGCACATTTAAGTGGTAAAATGCGAAAACACTACATAAGAATTGTTCCTGGCGACACCGTTAAAGTTGAACTTTCACCTTATGATTTGAATCGCGGCAGAATAATTTTCAGAGAACGTTAAATTTTTTCTGTTCAAAAAAAAATCCTGCAAAACTTTTTGTCTTACAGGATTTCTTTCTTAACTTATAATTTTTTGTTAAATCAAATTATGCTTTTTTATTCTTTCTGTTTTTTAAATCCGCAATAATATATTTAAATGACTGAAATACTTTTACAAATCCTCGGATTCCTGCAACAAGACACAAAATGTTCAATGGAATTATATATTTAAACGCCCAGGCACCCAAAAATCCGAAAAATCCTTGAAAAAGCCCTGAAACAAAAGTTTTTATTCCGTAATGTGAATTTGAAAAATCTGTGCTCCGACTTGTGTAAGTGTAATAATAATTGTTATCATTCCGATTTTTTTGCTCAGAATTATCATAAGAATTATTAAAAAAGTCCCAAAAAGGATCTCCGCTTCGATTATAGTTTCCATAATTTCCAGAAGAATTTCCAAACGGATTGCCGTAAGTTCCTGAATAACCATAAGACTGGGAAGATTGTGAACTTTGCGAATTAAATCCATAAGAATCATATTGACGACGTTTTGTTTCATCGCCTAAAACTGAATATGCCGCACCAATTTTTTTGAATTTTTCTTCCGCAGTTTTATCGCCAGGATTTCTGTCAGGATGATATTTAAATGCAAGATTTCTGTAAGCCTTTTTTATTTCTTCCGTTGTAGCAGTTTTTGAAACACCCAAAATTTCGTATAAATCTTCTTCCATAAATTTTTCCTAATTATGAGAATATAAAAAATGTACTTTCGGCAAGAATATTTCATAAAAAAAACGGATTCCGCACTCCTGTCCGACCGGCAGGCGGGTCGTTTGTGC
>CAZDAY010000030.1:0-11863 GCA_964503435.1 uncultured Treponema sp. | reverse complement strand
CAGAATATATCTTTTATAACAGAATATTTTTGTAACTTAACCCAAATGTCGAGTTTTCTAAAATTTGAAAAAATTTGTTATCCTGAACGGTTGGTGAGCCTGTCGAACCATGCTTCAGTGTCTGTTGATAAAAAAATCGACATTACAGATTCCGAATAGAGTTTGGAATGACACATTTCGTAAAAAAGTAAAAACTCGAAATTAGGGTTAACTTAAGAATTTGAAACACTAAAAAAAATGTACGTAGGCAAGGTTTCGATTAAAAAAAACAATATGCACAAACAAAGTTCGGAAGCCGTTTTTTAAGTGGGTGTTCTTGCTGAGAGTACATTTTTTTTGACACTTCTTAAAGTCTACATTTTTCTTAAAAATAATCTTCTGGATTTCTTGCGTTTCCATTTTGATGAATTTCAAAGTGAAGATGCGGGCCTGTGGTTAAACCTGTTAATCCGACCTTGCCAATTAAATACCCGGCACTAATATTTTGATTTTTTTCGACAAGAATTTCGCTTAAATGCGCATAAAGACTTGTAATACCATTTGAATGTAAAAGAATTATGCAATTTCCGTAAACAGAATCCATTTTTTTGATTTCAAGAACAGTTCCGCTCCGGCAGGCAAAAACATTTGAACCGTAGTCAGCAGCCAAATCAATTCCGTTATGATTTTTCCATTTTCCTGAAATAGGGCTGATTCTTTTGCCAAAAGATGAAGTTATAATTTTTTGTTCCAGCGGCGAAACAAATCCTGGATTAAGAAAAAATCCTCGTTCTGAAGGTGAAAATTTTGCGTTTGGAATAAAATAAAAATTTCTGCCGTTTATTTTGTATTTTTTGTAAAATTCAAGATTTTCTCTGTATTTATTTTGAAGAATCATTTCGAGCGTTGAATTTGGATTTTCTGCAATAAAAAGTCCGTCGTGAGTTGGCAAAACAATTTGCTTTCCTTCAAGTGAATTTTGTGCGTTTTCAATATTATTTGCACTTGCGAGCGTTTCCTGCCTTATGCAGCAGCGTGCACTTAAAGAAATAAAAGAATCATCTTTTTGGCAAATATAAGTGTAAAAATTTGGAAAACTTTCTCTATTTAAGAAAAAATCTTTGTTTGCCTGTTCAACTTCCTGCTGATATTGTTTAAAAATTGTATTTGATGAAGAAAGTTCGCTTATTTGCACAAGATTTTGAAAATTTATTTGCGCATTTAAATTCTGCGGATTTTTAAAAATCAAAAAACTTAGCAAAAAAAGGCAAAACTTAAAATTAAGTTTCATTTTTTCCGTTTACTTTTGATTTTTTGTTAAAAATTGTGATTATAATTGCAAATAAAATCCATGCGGCAAGAAAAACTAATAATCCCCAGAGAATTTGAAAATTTACTATTAAAAGTAAAGAAAGAAAAATTAACGCAATCAATTCAAATGTCGGCACAAAAATTTTTGAAAAGTTAAAAATTCCTCTTTTTATGATTGATTTTACACAGCGAAATATAATAAAACCTAAGACAAGGCATAAAATTACTGCAGAATAAGATTTTGGGCTGATTTGACACCATTTGCATAATGGAAACACAAAAATAAACGCGAAAATTACACAAATTGCAAGTAAGCATAAAATTTTTGCGAAATTTACAATGAAATTTTTAAAATTGCTATCTTTTGACATAAAATTTTTTCTAAAATTATCAATTTTTCAATAAAATAAAAGTATAAAAAAGCAGGCTCTTAGCAAGTGAAAATTTCTTAAACGCTAAAAACCTGCATTAAAATTTGGAGCATAAAGTTTATATAACTTTAAAATTTTTAACTTGCGCTTATTCTTCTGAAATTGCTCCAACTGGACATACTGAAGCACATGAACCGCAGACAACACAATCGTCTGCAGCAATTACACGTTTTCCATCTGCTTCTTTGATTGCTTCTGATGGACATTCGCCTTCACAAGCACCGCAGTTAATACATTCATCTGAAATTTTGTAAGCCATAATATTCTCCTCTTTTGCCACAAAGATATTTTTAAAATAGCATAAAAAATGCTAAAAGACAATTAAAAGATTTCTCACTTAGCATTTTTTATGATTAGGATTTAGAACTGAGAATTTTTTTTATTTACA
This sequence comes from uncultured Treponema sp., assembly GCA_964503435.1. Taxonomy (GTDB): domain Bacteria; phylum Spirochaetota; class Spirochaetia; order Treponematales; family Treponemataceae; genus Treponema_D. The sequence goes on along the minus strand of CAZDAY010000030.1, from coordinate 9,754 downwards.
GATTCTGAGTCAAGCTCAGAATGACGTTTTTTTTCAAAGTGCATCTTTCAAGAGACTTAGCCCGCCGTGTAGCACCTTTAGTTCCGAATCGTTAGCGTAGGAATGAGCGACTAGCAAAGTGCTGGCGCTTAGCACAAAAAAATCAGCAAATTAGAAAATCAGCAAAAACTAAAATTCAAGTTCAAGCATTACGGGGCAATGATCACTTCCGAAAATTTCAGTTAAAATTGTACTGGATTTTACTTTTGGAACAAAATTATTGTTTACGCAAAGATAGTCAATTCTCCAGCCAATATTTCGCTCTCGGGCATTTGTTCTATAACTCCACCAAGAATAATGTCCGCCTTCTTTACAAAAAAGTCTGAAAGTATCCGTGTAGCCGTTTGCCAGAAAAAAATCCATCCATTGGCGCTCTTCTGGCAAATATCCAGCGTTTCCTTCGTTTTGTTTAGGATTTGCAATGTCGTCTGGTGTATGAGCAATGTTGTAGTCTCCGCAAAGAACAATATTGTATCCTGATTTTACAAGTTCGTTACATTTTTCATAAATTGCTTTGCAGAACCTTAGTTTATAATCAAGACGTTTGCCTTTGTCCTGGCTGTTTGGAAAATATGCACTTATTACAGCAAGTTTGTTTTTCTGATTTTTCTCAAAATAACAGATTGTGCATCTTCCTTCATCGTCGAATTCCTGAACGCCCAAATTTTCTGTTTTGGTGCAGGGAATTTGTGAATAAATTGCGCTCCCTGAATATCCGGCTTTTTTTGCTGATTGAAAATATGAATTGTAAATTGCGTTTTGTTTTGAATTTTCTGCTAACTGCGAGTCTTCTGCATGCTGCCGGTTTTCTGCGTTTTGTTTTATTATTTGCGCAAAAAGTGGCTCGTCATCTTCATAATCCGGCAAATCATTTTGCAAAGAATTTTGTGCCCCAGGATTTAAAAGTTCCTGACTTAATTTGTCTGGAGACGCTTTTGTTTCTTGAATACAAACAATATCTGCACCGCAATTTAAAAGCCAGTTTACAAAACCTTTTTTTTCAACCGCCCGAATTCCATTAACATTCCATGAAATAATTTTCATCTAAAACCTCACTTTTAACTTTTTTGTACTGTTTATAAAAAATTCAAAATTTATATTAAAGAATTTTCTGTTAAGTAAAATCCGCAAAATCGTATAATCTTTTGGAACAATTTTAATGTCTGTATTGGGCTTGACCCTTTCTGTCATTATTGCACGAATTTGTTTTGCAAACATCGCAGGGCTCGGTTGTTGCACTTCAACTTTGCTCAGTATCCGCCTGTCGAAATATGACCCGATAAAATTAAGCCTAAATATAAAAAAGTGTATATTTTATTTTTTTTCTTGAAAAGTAGATTTTCTGGCATTAAAATTGAGCCCATGAAAAAAAAAGATTTAGCAAAGTACATTGACCAGACGCTTCTTAGTGCAACTGCCACAGAAGCTCAAATTAAACCATTTATCGAACAGGCAAGAGAATATGGTTTTATGAGTGTTTGTGTAAATCAAGAATTTGTTCCCTTAGCTTATCAAATTTTAAAGGGCAGCGATACAAAGGTTTGCACAGTTATTGATTTTCCTCTTGGAGCAGGCGGACTTGAAACTAAAACCTCACAGGCTGATTTAGCAATTACTCAAGGTGCCGATGAACTGGATTTTGTTGTAAATTTGAATCTTGTAAAATCTCATAGATGGAAAGAACTTACAGCAGAACTTACTTTAGTTCAAAAAAGTGTTGACGAAGCATCCGCTTTTATTACCGTTGATGTGTTAGAAAAACGCCGTCCAATTTTAACAAAACTTATAATTGAAACTTGTTACTTAGATGATGAAGAAATTAAGCAGACATGTCTTTGCGCAAAAGAAGCTGGTTTCGATTATGTAAAAACTTCAACTGGATTTGCCATTGTAAAAGATTCTGATGGAAAACTTTTGCCAAATGGTGCAAATGCTCACGATGTTGCGCTTATGAGGGAAACTGTTGGTCCTGAAATTGGCGTAAAAGCAAGTGGCGGTGTTCATTCAATAAAAGAAGCGCTTGATTTAATTGCTGCTGGTGCAAGTAGAATTGGTGCGAGTTCTGGCGTAAAAATTGTTGATGAACTTATTGAAGATTGATGAAGTTTGATTTTTTTTACAAAAATTATCAGAAAACTTAGTGTCATTTTTTATGCGTTTGCGTAAAAAGTGGCATTTTTTTTTGTTTTTTATTAAACTGATAAAATGAAAAGAAATATTGCAATTTTCTGTACATTTTTTGTGTTAAGTTCTGCTTCTTTGAATGCAGAAGATTCCTCCGCGCAAACAGAAGATTCTCTGTTAACCGAAAATTCCTCCGCGCAAACCGAAAATTCTCTGTTAACCGAAAATTCCTCCGCGCAAACAAAAGATTCTCTGTTAACCGCAAATTCCTCCGCGCAAACCGAAAATTCTCTGTTAACCGCAAATTTTTCCGCGCAAACAGAAGACTCTCTGTTAACCCCTCCTCAGCAATCAAAAGATAAATTAAAAGTCTGGTCGGTCGATGACGAAATCTACAAAAATCTCTGTGCACTATATGTTCGGGAAGGACTTTCTCTTCCTTCAAGTGCAGGTCCCTGGTCAACTGACGAATTTGAAAAAATGCTTAATAAAGTTTCTCTAAAATCCGCTGACGAAATCAGTCAAAAACTTTACAAAAAAATTACTTCAAGTTTATACGAAAATTCACGTTTTGAAACAAAAGACGGACTTTATTTCAATATCAACGGAATTTTTAATCCTGAATTTTACCTTCATTCAAATCCGCAAAATTTTAAAAAAGAATCAGACTGGAATTATGATTATGAAAAACGGAGCGAAGTTCTTGCGTTTGAAAATGAACTTTGGGTTTCAAATTTTATTTATTCATATTTAAAACTTGGACTTACTTATTCGGCAAATGTTTTTGAGCAATACAACTACGATGCTGATGATGTTCTTTATGTTCCGATTTTTAACACAAATATTCCATATCTTTCGGGAAATGATTTTTCTGTTTTAAGTTTAAATTTTCCTCAGAGAAGTTTTTTTGCTTTTGGAGGAAATCACTGGAGCCTTTCTTGTGGTCGTGATGTAATTCGTTGGGGAAGTGGCGAAAGCGGAAATCTTTTTCTTGGCGGAAATTCTTTGTTTGACACAAATATTCGCTTTTCTTTTTATTACGACAGTTTTAAATATTCTTTTGTTACAAATTTTTATCCGCACAATTCAGCGGTTGAACAGGAATATCTTGGGCAAAACGCAAATCAAACTGGACTTAGATTTTTCATGGGGCACAGACTTGAATTCAGATTTTTTAACGACAAAATGACTTTAGGAATTGCAGAAGGTTTGATGTATCAAAATAAATCTGGATTTGCTGATCTTACAATTTTTAATCCTCAAATTCTCTGGCACAACCTTTACATTCGTGGAAATGCAAATTCAATTTTATGTATTGATTTTGATTATACAGTTATAAAAAATTTAAATTTTTACACACAGGTTTTAATTGATGAATTTGCGGTTATTGGCGAACCAACGGCAAGTTCAGAAAGCGGCTGGCGACCTTCAAAAATTGGCGGACTTTTGGGCGTAAAATATTTTGTTCCAGTAAAATCAGGAATTTTAAAACTTACGGCAGAAGGCGTTTATACAGATCCTTATCTTTATTTGCGCGAAAAATATGACAGTGCACAAGGTCTTTATGGCGTTAGTTTTTACGGCGATTTAAAAGAATTTTCAAGTTATGGCGGTCAGGAAATTTATTATTTAAGAAATTGTATTGGCTACAAATATGGCGGCGATTGTATTACAGCAGATTTTAAAGCGGTTTACGATTCACTTGAAAAATGGAAAAGTCAGATTGAATTTTTTTACATGGCGCACGGAATTGTTTACCAGGATTTACAAACTGACTGGCTTTTTGGAAAACAAAATTTTGCTCCTTCCACAACAGATATTATAAATTCAACAAGCGGTTTTGTTGAACACAGTTTTTTAATATCGCTTAGTGCTTCTTATGATTTTTTTGACTGGCTAAAAGTTTACGCTGGCGCAGATAATTGTATTGTTGTGAACAAAAATAATGTACAGTCATCGCCTGTTTACGATTTCCAGTTTTACAGCGGCGCAAAGTTAAAATTTTAACAGTTGATAAAAAAACAGTCATCCTGAACTTGATTCAGGATCTGTCACCCAACAAAGCACTAACTAGAGCGAAGCGAAAAATCGGTAAATCCTAATTTCTAAATCACCGACCAAATTAAACGGTTTCCCACAATTTTATGTTCTAAAATGCCTCTCCTGTTCATACTCGAAAGGTAAGAACGTAAAGTTGTGCCAATTAAAATGTAATTGCCTTCCTTCAATTCTAAGCCCGCATAATCAGCCACAGATTTTAAAAGTTCTTCCTGATTTTGTGGATTTTTCAAAAGAATTTTTTTAATCAGTTTTTCAAATTCCAGAGTTACAATTATATTAAATTCAGCAACTGCTTCTAAATTTTCATTTGTGCAAACATCGCCGTGCCCCGGAATATAAAAATCAGCGGGAATTTCTTCAATCTTTTCAATGGATTTCCTAAAATCTTCTGGCTCATAAATAAATGGAATCCAAAAACGTTTTAAAAGCGGAATTCCAAAAAATCCATCGCCCAAAAAAAACGCTTTTTTGTTTTCAGATTTGTCCGTTACAAGAAATCCCACCTGGTCAAAATAATGTCCCGGCAAAGAAACAATTTCAATGCAAAGTTCCCCAAGTTCAATTTTCATCGAACTTTTCAGTAAATCTTGATTTTGCTGGTTTTTCTGCCAAGTTTCTTGTGTGCCCTGCAAGGTTTGCCTTTCCTGCGCATTCTGCCAAATTCCCTGCGTTCCTAGCGTCCCGTGCAAATCCTGCAAATCCTGCAAATTAAAATTTTCCTGCTGCCAAAAAATCCTGTCAACTTTATTTGCCGCCTGATTAACAAAATTCTGTGCTTTCAAAGACTCAAACGGATAAGCGCCCCAATACATTGCACCCATCAAATAAGGAAATTGCATTATCAAACTTTCCAGATAAGGTGCATTAACAGTGCAATTTGTTTTTTCCACAATATACGAATTTCCGCCACAGTGGTCACAATGAGAATGTGTGTTAAAAATCTCCTTTACTTTTTTGCCCGGAAAAATCTGATTCAAACTCGCAAGCAAATTTTTCGCATCCTCTGCACAAGTTCCCGTGTCAATTAAATAAATCGAATCTTCCGTGTTTAAAACGCCAATATTTGTCGAATGGCAAAACATTCCAATGTGCTCAGAAAATTTTCTATAAGAATTTACACTTAAATCCGCCGTCGAAGTCATAAAAAAATAATATAAAATCTGATTAAATTTTTCAATTTGATTTGAAGATGGGACGTTAAGCAAAAATTTTCTGCCAGACAAAAAGATTTTTTACTGAAAATTTAAAAATCGCCACTTTCTTTTGTGTTTTTGCAAACAAAATCCTCGCCCGCCATATTATTTTCCTGCAAAACAGCTTTAAAAACTTGTTTGAACCCATGCTTACGGCGGTCAAAAAAAATCGGCTGACCAAAATATTAAAATTTCAGCCAGCCAATATTTAAAAGTTTATAAAATCATTTTTAGTTCATCAAATTTTTGCAGCAACAATAGATTTTACTGTGTAATCATGATTTATTTTGTTAACTGTAAATTTCTTTGATTCACCAACTTTCATATCAAGAATATTATGTGCTAAAGGTGAAAGGTAAGAAAGAATTCCTTTTTCTGCATTAGATTCCGCTGGTCCAAGAATTGTTAAAACTTTTTCTTGATTATTAATATTGTCGTGCAAAGTAACAACTGTTCCAAAAGAAACCATAGAAGTTGTAACTGTTGTAGGATCAAAAATTACATAACTTGCCAACTCTGACTTTAATTTTCCTAAAGTTTGATTCATGCGGCTTTGAGCTTCGCGAGCAGCAATATATTCTGCGTTTTCTTTAAGGTCTCCTTTTTGTTTAGCTTCTGCAATTTCTTCAGCAATTTTTGGAAGTTCAACCTTTTCAATATTTTCTGCTTCGGCTTTCTTTTCTTCAAGTTTTTTCGCTGTAATAAGAGTTCCTTTTGGAGCATCAGATTTAATTTCTGCTTCTTGGAATTTAAAGTTCGGATATTTTGAAAGAATTCCGCTTCTAAGCTGCAGTTTGTAATTTGATTCCAAATCTTTTACATCATTTACAATTGTATACATTCTGGTAATTGTGTCTTCATCATTTTTAAGCATAAAGTCCAGCATTGTATTTTCTGTTTCTTTTGTTTTAGAATCATCAGATTTTAATTTTCTTGCAAACAAAAGTGCCGTTGCGTTTTTAATAGTTTTTTTGTTTTCAACTGTATTTACGTGATTATTTATTTCCTTATAACATTGAGAAATAATGTTAACTAAAGTTACAAGTTGTTTTTCAAAACTGATATTTGCTTCTTTAAACCATTCTTCCTGACTGCATTTTTCAAATAAGAAAATTGCTGAATTTCTATACGCTCTGTAATCAGAAAAACTGTCCTGAACAAGTTTAACAAGTTTGCTTGAAAAACCTGCAGCCGCAAGTTCATCAAGTAATTTTTTATCAAGAACTGTAGGAAATAACTTAATGTAATTGTCTTCCCAGTTAGCAATGTTGCGAACGTTTCTAATAAAGGATTCTCTCAAATTAGTATTTTTTGTGTCCTTTAGAGAAGTGTACATTTCGCTAGGATTTTCAATTTCACCGTAAATTTGTTCAAAATTATATTTTGTAGGATTTTCAAAACTGCTGGATTTTTTAAGAACTTCCTGAACAACCAAATAAGAAGCAACAGTTTCTTTTGTAACTGATTGAAATGCTTTTACGTAAGCCGCAAAATAATTATACATATCGAGGAAAAGTTCATTTGTAATATCAGCACCTTCGTTAAGATAACGCATTAAAACATCAATTCGTGCAAAGAAATCTTTTTCAGCTTTAAATTCATTTGAAAGACGTTCTTCTAATTGCATTTCATGTTCGCGAACTGTGTAAAGATTTACATCGTTAGGATTTACGCCAAAAATCGGATTTCCTGCAAGTTCCTTTTGAGCCTTAGAATGCCAACTTGTCCATTCTCCTTGTGTAAGAATTGACGGAACAAGTTCATTTTTAATTGTTTTTTCATCACAGTTGTTGTTAAAACTTTTTATAACAGTTTTTAGCGTCCAGGTAATATCTTTTTTTACTTTTTCAGTAAGTTTATCTTTGCTGACAACCGCTTTTAAAACCCAAATATGATGCTTATCCAAAGGCTGCAATGCGCTTACTGCCATTTTTAAAGACATTTTTTTTGTGCCATTTCCAACAAAAATAATTGTAAGAAGATCTCCTTCAACCTTTTTGATTTTTCCAACGCCCCAAGTTCTGTGGTAAACATAAGAATTTGCATCAAAAGCGATGTGTTTTTCAAAATCATTTATTGATTCAAATACATTTCTAAAAGAAGAATTTAAATTTGACGAGCGGATATATTCTTCAAGCTGTTTGTGATCTGCATATTTTCCGCGATAACATTCAACAAGTTCTTTGCGGGCATTTTGATCGTGGTTGTCAATTTCAAGCATCATTTTAAGAAGTTCTATTGCAGTGTCCCACTTTCCAATGTCTTTGTAATGCGGATAAAGATCCTGAAGAAGCAGTGCTGATTTTTCCGGACTAATAGATTTTGCAACTTTTCTCTGAACAAGCAGGAAAAAATCAATGTCATCTGGAGTAAGATTTTTTAGTTTAGCCCAAACTTCTTTTACTGCATTATAATTTTTTAGCGGAATATAACGAAGAATTGCTTTTTTATAATAATTGATTGCCGCTTTTTCATTTGCCTGTGCTTCATAACGTTCAGCAAGAATTTTTGGAACTTCAGCATCGTCCATATCAACTTTTACAATGGTTTCATAAAAGTCCCAAACTCTGTCGTCATTAGTATTTTTATAATATTCGGCAAGTTTTTTTAATGCAAATTTATTTTGAGCATCTTCTGCAAGAATAGAAAGACAAAGTGATTCTACAAGTTGTTCTTTGTGATTTTTTTCAAAAATTTCTATAAGGATTACAAGTGGACTTGTGTCAATAGAACCAGTTTTTAGTGCAATCATTCCAGAAAGATAAAGTGCACTAATGCTGTCTTTTCTGTCGAGAAGCTGTTGGTCGCAAATATCTTTAATTGTATTTTCGCAATTCTGATTGTGTGCCTGCTTTAAAATTTCTGCAAGGTCATTGAGATTTGTAATGGTAAAATTTGCAATACCAGCACGAGTCCAAGTTTCTTCTTTTAGCATTTCACGAACTGAGTTTTCAAGTTCTTCAGACATATAAATTCTCCTAAAATAAATTATAAACAAATTTGAAGTTTTTTGAGATTTCCTCTTAAAATAAATTTTAAACCACAAAAACCTGCATTTAATACATCAAAAAGTAAATTTTTAAGATGCCAGCGATTTTAAAATTCTTAAATTAAGTTTTAATCCGCTGTAAATTTTAAATTGCTAAATGAATTTCAAGTAGCATTAACTTTTATAACTGCAATATTTAAATCACAATCATCACAAAAAAGTTTTGCAATAAATGTGTTTTAATTTTCTCCCACATAAATAGAATATATTGTTGGATCCAAAAGTTTGATTTTTAATAAAACTTCATTTATTTTCGTAAGTTTTTCTTTTGAAATCAGATAATAATCTATAAGCCAGAAATAAAGATTTATAAGGCGCGGAACAATCAATTCCCTGTTGTTTGAAGGTTCCTTAAGTTCACTTTCTTTAGCAAAAATATCCTGTTGCAACTGAAAAACTTCCTGCGAGCGCAACTTCCGTTTTACATTGAAAGTTTTGTATAAAACTCCCCAAACAGCCATCCATTCCAAAAGCATTTTGCCAGACAAACCTTTTTCCATAAGCTTTTCTTCAAGTTCGCTGATTAAAGGCGATTCCAAATAAGAAAGATCAATTTTCTGCGGATCAACAAAAAATGCTTCTTTAAACAAAAGTTTTGCATAACGAGTTTCGCCACAAAGTGCATAACAGTCAGCCATTTCTGCCATTATGAAAGATAATCCCGGAAGATTTGAATTTGCTTCCATAAGTAACTGCAACGCAATTTCGTAAGAACCAAGTTTTTTGTAGCACAAACCTTTTTTTCTGCAAAGTTTCGCATTGAGTTTAGAATCACTTTCATCTTGAACCTTAGAAAAAAAATCCAAAGCCAGCGAAAAAATTCCTTTTTTAAAAGCATATAAAACTCTTTCTTCCTGCTTAGCATTTTGTACAGTTTTAGAATTTGAAAAATCATCTGCAAAAAAAGAATTTCCTGAATCATCAGATAATTTTTTATCTTTTAACGCCAATGACGCCAAATTCGCTGATTTTTCTGTGCTTTTTTTACTTAAAGATTTTGCTTTTAAAGATTTGCTTCCAAAACTTGCAATATTATCAGAATAATCATACATTTTTAAAAAAGTTTTCCAGGAATTCAAAAGACTTTCGCCCTTTTCAAAAAAATTATCCTTATCAATAGAGTTTAAACCAACAAAAACTTCTTGCCAAAAATTACAAGCTTGAATTGCAAAAACTAAAGATTCATTTCCAAGATCTTCGAGAAGGGCAGAATTCAGAATTTCTACTGCTTCTCTGACTGAACAAGATTCTATTAACTTATATGCCTGACACAGAGATTCTTCTGACT
>CAZDAY010000029.1:0-12105 GCA_964503435.1 uncultured Treponema sp. | reverse complement strand
AAATTGGAAGTTTTGATTAAAAAGATATATTAGAAAAGAGGATTTTATGCGTTTTAGACTTCAAAAGTTTTTTGCTTTAGTTTTAACATTGATTACTTTTATTTCAATTCCCTCATTTGCACAAGATGATTCTGCATGGTACGAAAATAAGCCGATTAAATCTGTTGTTTTTGAAGGATTAAAAAATATAAAGGCAAGTGATCTTGAAGGAATTACAAGTTCTTATATTGGAAAAAGATTTACTGATGAAATTCCAAATGAACTTTACAATAAAATCGAAGCACTTGATTATTTTAGCGACTACGAAATTAAATTACAAAACAATGATGGCGGAAAAACCATAAAAATCATAATTGAAGTAAGCGAATATCCAATCGTTTCAAAAATTGTTTTTTCAGGAAATCATCAGCTTCACGATTCTGACTTAAAAGAAGCTGTTTCTATAAAAGAAAAGGATATTTTCAACACAGAAAAAATGCTCATGGATCAGCGGGCAATAAAAAATCATTACATCGACAAAGGTTACACAGACGCAAATGTAAGAGCGGAATCTAAGCAAACTGACGATGGTGTTGTTATTACATTTATAATTGAAGAAAACCGCCAGACTGTTGTTAAAAAAATCGAATTTTCAGGAAATAAGGTTGTAAGTTCTAAAACTTTGAAAGGTAAAATTTCGTTAAAAGAAGTTGGAATTTTTAATAATGGTGCTTTTCAGGAAACATCTTTAAGTGCCGATGTAAAAGCGATTGTTACATATTATCAAAATCGTGGTTATGTTGATGCAAGAGTTTACGAACCAAAGGTTGAAAGTTCTTATAATGAAGAAAAAAAACGTCAGGAATTAACAATTACGTTTGAAGTTATTGAAGGTTCACAATATGAATTTGGCGGAATGACTTTTTCTGGAAATCATGTTTTTTCAGAAGATAAATTGCAAAGTCTCGTGAAACTTGAAAAAGGTAAAACTTACAATGAAACCAGATTTCAGGAAAGCAAGGCTGCAATTCAAAATCTTTACTACGAAAATGGTTATACATCAAATCGTTTTGATGCAAGAATGACCAAAGATCCTGAATTAAAATCAATTTCTTATGTTTTAGAAATCACTGAAAATCCGCGAAGTCATATTGAAGATGTAATTATTAAAGGCAACACAAAAACAAAAGAATATGTAATTCGCCGTGAAATTCCAATCGAAAGTGGCGATATTTTTTCTAATACAAAGGTTATGACTGGTTTAAGAAATCTTTATAATCTTCAGTATTTTTCTGCCATTGTTCCGGATGTTCTTCCTGGTTCAGAAGAAAATTTGGTTGACCTTGTATTTTCTGTAGAAGAGCAGAGTACAACAACTTTAGATTTTGGTTTTACGTTTAGCGGCGTTTCTGATCCAGATGAATTTCCAATCGCCCTTTACGCAAAAATTACAAATTCAAATCTTTTTGGTGAAGGCCGTTCAATTTCTGCGGGCGTTACTCTTTCAACTGACGAACAGTCTGCTTCTTTAAGTTATGGACAAAACTGGCTGTTCGATTTGCCAATTTCAACATCATTTTCTGCAAGTTATTCTCACAGTAAAAATTACGCTCTTACAAATTTCTTGCTTCCAGATGGTTCTATTGATAATGATTATTATTATATGGAATATGAGCAGCATGAATTTAATTTAAGTGCTTCTTTGGGAAGGCGATGGACTCCGGATTTTGCAATTTTAACTTTAACTGGCGGAATTAGCGGTTCTTTAATTGATAATATTTACAATTCATCTTTGTTTGTTCCTTATGACGCTTCTGTAAGTCAATATAATAATAACTGGGAACCAAAAAATTCTTTGTGGGCATCTTTTTCAGTTGATAATCGAAACATAAATTATGATCCTTCTTCTGGTTGGTTCTTAAATCAACGGCTTGCATGGTACGGTTTGCTCCCGGCTGGAACATTTTCTTTCCTTAATAATAATTGGGCAAACTGGGGCGAAAAAGAATTTTATCTTAGAACAGACACAAAAGGTGAAATTTATTTTACCTTGTTAGATTATCCGTTTGCAGAGAGTTGGTCACTTAAGTTAATTCTTATGGGTTATTCAAGTCTTTCTATGCAGTTCCCGTTGCCAAACACAACAATTAAGCAGTCAAATCAACTTTATATTGACGGTATGTTTAATGGACGTGGATGGACAATTTATAATACCGCTGCTGGTCGCGGACTTGCCTTGTGGAGCAACACTTTAGAATTAAGATGTCCTATTGTGCCTGGCGTTTTTGCAATAGATTTATGGTTTGATGCAATTTGTATTGCTGATTCTATAAAAGAATTTTATACACAAATGAATCAAGATATGTGGTATTTTAGTTTTGGACCAAGTTTGCGTTTTGCAATACAGCAATTCCCGTTAAGACTTTTGTTTGTTAATACATTTAAAGTTAAGGATGGTCAGTTTGTATTCCTTGACCAGGATGGCGGAGAAGGAAAGCCATGGTATAAGAATTTCAACTTTGTACTTTCATTTAATCTTGTTAATAAATAAAACCAGAAAATTTTATAAAACAGAGAATTTTAATTTTGAATTTAGAGGATTTTTATGAAAAAAGGATTTTTTGTTAAATTTATAATTTTTTGTGCTGTAATGATTATTTCTTCAAATGTTTTCGCGCAGCAAATAACAAAATTTGCCGTAGTTGATACTGCAAAAGTTTACCAGTCATATTTTAGAACTTCAGCACCAGTTCGTAATTATGAAAGCAAAAAAGCTGAATTTCAGCAGGAAATCAACAAAATGATTGCTGAACTTCAAGAACTTCACGACAAACAAATTGAGTATGAAAAGGACGGAAATGAAACTGCTGCCTTAAGAATTCAATCTCAAATTACAAAAAAATCTGATTACTTAACCGAATACACAAATGCAAAAAATGTTGAACTGGAATCTTTAAAAATTGCTTTACAAAACAACGATGCTTTTTACAAAAAACTCTACGAAACTCTTGAGCGAATTGCAGAAACTGGCGGTTACAGCATGATTTTAAGTTTACAGCAATCTAATGAAATTTTATGGTACAGTCCTTCTGTTGATATTACAGAGCAAGTTATAGCACAACTCGGTTTATAATGGCAGACGAAACTCCTCTTTTTCAGCAATATCTTGGAATAAAAGCACAGCATCCGAATGAAGTTTTATTTTTCAGACTTGGTGATTTTTATGAAATGTTCAACGAAGATGCTATTGAAATTTCAAAACTTTTAAATTTAACCTTAACGCATAAGGGTGGAAATCCAATGTGCGGAATTCCATACCATGCGGCAAAAATTTACATTGCGCGTTTACTTCGGCTTGGAAAAAAAATTGCCATTGCAGAACAAATAGGCGAAATTTCTCACGGGAAGGGATTAACTGAACGAAAGGTAATTGAAATTATAACTCCGGGCACGGCTTTAGAAAGTGAATATATTGAAAGTGGAATAAATAATTTTGTTGCCTCTCTTTATGTAAATCATAAAATGGCTGGTTTTGCTTTTCTTGATGTTACAACCGGCGAGTTTAAAGCGACAAGTTTTCCGGAAGAATCAATTTCAGAAAATTTGCCAAAAGAATTAGGTCGCGTAAATCCCAGAGAATTGCTTTTGCCAGAAAATTTGAGAGATGATTCAAACGTCAAAAATGCAATCAGTCTTTTAAATAATACTTCAATTTCTTATTATCCGTCATGGAATTTTAATGCTGAACTTTCTTATGAGCGATTAAAAAAGCAATTTAATACGGTTTCTTTGCGCTCTTTTTCTTTGTCAGAAAATTCTATAGAAGTTGTTCCCGCTGGATTTATTTTGGATTATGTTGAAAAAACAACAGGAACGCTTTCTCCGCACGTAAGAGGAATTTCTGTTTACCAGGACAATCAGTTTGTTGTAATTGATGATTCTTCAAGGCGAAATCTTGAAATTTTAACAAATATTCGTGACGGAACTTCGTCTTACACATTGTTTGAGTGTTTAAATTATTGCAAAACTTCAATGGGAAATCGTTTGCTTCGTGAATGGCTGATGTTTCCGCTTACAAATCTCAAAAAAATCAACAGAAGATTAAATCACGTAGAACTTTTTTATAAGGACAGAACTTTACTGCACAAGGTTCGCGAGCAGCTTTCAGGAATTCTTGACATAGAACGACTTGCCGGAAGAATTGCAATGGACAGAGCGCATGCAAAAGATTTGCAGGCATTAAAGATGAGTCTTGTTTTGTGGCAAAAAGTTGTGGAAATTTTAGGAAAATCTGATTTTTCAACGCAAGAAACTGAAACTTCAAAAAAAATTATTGAACTTATTGATAAATCAATTCTTGAAGATCCAGCCACATCTTTAACAGAAGGTCGAATTATAAAAGAAGGCTGGTCAACTGAACTTGATAACTGGCGTGAAATTCAAAACAATTTTAATAAGGTTCTTGAAGAATATGCTCAGGAGGAACGTGAAAAAACTGGAATTCAGAATTTAAGAATTAAAAATAACGGCAATATGGGCTATTTTATTGAAGTTACAAAAGGAAAACTTTCAAAAGTGCCGGAACATTTTATTATGCGCCGTTCTTTAATGAATCAAGATCGATATACAAGTGCAAAATTGCAAGAACTCGAAGCAAAACTCAATGAATCGGGGGCGAAAATTCTTGAACTTGAAAAAAATCTTTTCCTTGAAGTGCGAAATATTTTAAAACAAAATGTATTTTATCTTCAAAATCTCGCAAAAGATATTTCTTACACTGATGTTTGTGCAAATTTTGCTTATGCTGCAATTTCAAATAATTGGGTAAAACCTGATGTTTGTGAAAATTTTAACTTTGATATAAAAGACGGTCGTCATCCTGTTGTGGAAAAACATCTTCCTGCTGGCGAATTTGTTCCAAATGATTTAAAACTTGGTGAATTTGCTGATGAAAACATAAGTTTTGCCTTAATTACAGGTCCGAATATGGCTGGAAAAAGTACATTTTTAAGACAAAATGCGCTGATTTCTCTTATGGCACAAGTTGGATGCTTTGTTCCAGCACTTAGTGCAAACTTAGGGCTGGTTGACCGAATTTTCTGTAGAGTTGGTGCAAGCGACAATCTTGCTCGCGGAGAGTCAACTTTTCTTGTGGAAATGACCGAAACTGCTCACATTCTTCACTGCGCAACTCAAAAATCTCTTGTAATTATGGACGAAGTTGGGCGTGGCACAAGCACAGAAGACGGACTTGCTATTGCCTGGGCGGTAAGTGAATATCTTTTAAATAGGATAAAATGTAAAACTCTTTTTGCAACTCATTATCATGAATTAACTCGCCTAAAACACAATTCAATAAAAATGCTTTGCATGGCAGTTAGCGAAAATGGAAGTGATGTTGTTTTTCTTAGAAAAGTTGTTGAAGGTGCAAGCGCAAATTCTTATGGAATTCATGTTGCCAAACTTGCCGGACTTCCGCAAACTGTTTTGGACAGAGCATCTTATATTCTTGAAAAAATTCAATCTTCTGACATAAAAAATCTTTCACAAAACGAAAATATTTTGCAAACTATAAATCATGTTTCTAAGGAAAATTCTGATTTTACAGATGATGTAAAAAAATCGGCTTCTGAAAATTCTGATTTTGCGGCAGAAAATTCTAAATCAGAAAATTTTGTGCCAGAAAATAGACTTGAAAAATCAGAAACAGAAAATTCTTTGTCAGAAAAATCCACAGAGAACAAACAATCTTTTACTGGTGCACTTTTTAGCGATGAAGAACTAATTTTAGATGAAATTCTTTCGCTGGATTTAAACAATATGACTCCAATGTCTGCTTTACAAACAATTTCCCGCTGGAAAAAAACTCTTTTGCCTTAAAATTTAATATTAAAACAAAAAATTTTATTTTTTTTCACAAATTTTTTTACGATTTTAAAAATCTTTGGTAGATATATAAATGTGGCTAAAATCTGTAACACAAAAATTTGTTAAAACAGATACTGAATCAAGTTCTGCATGACGGATTTTTTCTAATTTAAAAAAATCTATATTTAGCTACAAGATGTTCTCTAAGGATATTAAAAAAGTTTTATGTTTTTTAAAAAGTTTTTTTTCATCACAAAAGATTATTTTTGTCTTTGTTTGAGAGTGATTATTTCATTTTTTACCGGCGGAATAAAATGTATTTGCTGCAATAAAATTTCTTATTCAATGCCACTTTGCAGGGACTGTAGGCTTAAACTTTTGAAATCTTCTGCGGAACAAAAAAATCGCTGCCGTATCTGTTCAAAACCACTTGTAAGCGAAAATGAACTTTGCATGGAATGTCGCGAAAATCCAATTTTAAAAACTCCAGATTCTGTAAAATGTCTTTTTACCTACAGATTATGGAAAAAGAGACTTTTGTTTTCCTGGAAGATGGAAAATCAGCGTTCTTTATCAAAATTTTTTGCCTTGACAATAAGCAATGAATTAAAAAAAATTGAAACAAATCTTAAACAAATATTTATTGTGCCAATCCCTCCGCGTCCGGGAAAATTAAGAGTGCGTGGCTGGGATCAAATTGATGAACTTTCAAAATATTTAAAATATTTTCATTCTTGCAAAATTCTGCCATTGTTAAAAAGAAAATCTAAAAATCAGCAAAAAAAACTGGACAGAAATCAGCGGATTGAACATAAAAATCAAAATTATTATTTATCAAACTATTGTAATAAACTTATAAAAATGAATTTTTTACCAAAAGAGGTTATAATATTAGATGATGTTTTAACTACGGGAATTACTGCTGAAGAATGTGCTTCGTTATTAAAAAGTGCGGGCATTTCAAGCGTAAGGGTTCTAACACTTTTTATAGTGGACTAGAAACAATTCCTGATGTAAAATAACACTATCTTATAATTTTTTGATGAAGAACTTTTCGTCTTAGCGTTATAAAATTTAGGGAGATATTTATGGCAGAAAGTACATCATATCAGCTTGTTACATTTCAACTTGGAGAAGAATTCTATGGAGTTGATATTATGGATGTTAAGGAAATTGTAAAAGTTCAGTCTGTAAGGCCAATTCCAAACGCTCCATATTATGTAGAAGGTATTATTAACTTAAGAAGCGAAATTATACCAATTATAAATCTTCACAAACGTTTTCATCTAAAAAAAGTTGAAATTCAGCAGGAAGATGGTATTGATGAAAATGAAGGCGGTTTTATAATTCTTGATATTGAAGGAAATAAAATTGGAATCATAATTGATCGCATTGCACGAGTTGTACAGGTGGAAACTTCAGAAATAAAGCCTCCGCCACAGATGCTCACTGGAATTGGAACTGAATATATTCATGGCGTAGTTCGTCAAAATGAAAATTATCTTATAATTCTTGATACAAGAAAAATGTTTAATCCGAAAGAACTTCAGAAAATTATTAGTTCTGATGAAGAGTAGAGTTAAAAAAAAATTGAAACTTAGCAAAAAATCACAAAATAAAATTGTCTGGCTAAAAAAAAATACACTTGGACAATTTTTGAACTTTCTTGTAAATTTATCTCAAAATGCAATGAAAATAAGATTTCTAAATTTTGTAAAATAAATATTGTTTTAGTGATTTTAGTTTTGCAAATTTTAGTAAAACCGTTTATTTAAAAATTTTATTGATTTTGGCTGATTTTTGAAAGTTCTAAATTAAATTATAAAATAGGAAAATATTATGATACAAACTTACAGTCCTACAATTCGCCGAAAAGAAATGGAAGCTGTTTTAACATGTATGGTTGACGAAAAAATTGGTCCTGGCGAAATGAATACAAAACTTATTCAGACTGTAAAGGAATTAACTTCTTGCGACGGTGGACTTGCCTTACGAAGCCCTTCTATTGCCTTAGAATACGCTTTAAATGCTTTGGATTGGCAAAAAGATTTTCCTGTAATGCTTAGCGCCTTAGCTCCTGCATGGCAACTTATTACACTCGAAAAACTCGGATACAAATATTTGGTTCTTGATGTTTGCGAAGAAAATGGATTAGTTACGCCAGAAATTGTTGAACAGGGCATAAAAAATGGCGGTAGGCTTTTGGTTTTAACTGAATCAATGGGAATTTTGCCAGACATAAAGGCATTTCTTTCGCTTGGAATTCCAATTATTGAAGATATTTCGCAGTCGGCACTTGCATATTATCCTTACGATGAAGCAGAGACCAAACCTAAAAAAATTGAACTCGATGAAAATGGAAATCCTTTGCCACTTAAGGGACGCAGAAGCGGAATGTATGGCGTTTACTCAATCTTCGGAATGGAAGATAAAGATATTGTTACAAGTGGCGGTGGGGCAGTTCTTATGGCTCCAAATCGTAAAGAATGGATTGTTTTAAAAAATATTAGTGAACGCTCGCCATCTACAGATATTATTCCTGATATGAATGCAGCGCTGGCTTATGTTGAATTAAAAGAATTTTCGCGTAATGAAAAAACTCGTCGGGAACTTTTTAATATTTTCAGCCGGGCAATTATGGCTACAAGTCATAAAACTTATCTTCGCTCACAGGATGATGGTTCAACAATTTATTCTTTTCCAGTAGTTTTGAACGCTGGATACAAAGATGTCAAAAATTATGCGCATAAAAAAGGCATTGAAATTTCTTTAGCATATGAAAATTCGATTATTGCATATAAGCAGGAAGAATTAAAGAATTCTTGCATTTGTGCGAATTCTTTGCTTTTAAGATGTGCTTTGTTTCCACTTTATCCGCGATTAGGGCAAAAAGATGTTCAGAAAATTGTAAAAATTCTTTCAACTTTACCTTAAATTTCACTTTGAAATTTGAGCAGGTTAAATTTGAAACTAAAAGGATCAAATCTAAAATATGAAAAAATGTTTAATTGTAATAAATTCATTTAAAGCTCAATCCTCAGAACTTGCAAAAGAAATTGAATTTTTTTTAACTGAAAATAATATACAATCAAACAAATTTTCGTATAATTCAGCAAATCTGGATAAAAAATTAAATGTTGATTTTTCTGGTTTTGATTTTGTAATTACTTTGGGTGGCGATGGAACTGTTTTGTCTGCTTCGAGAACTTGCGCACGTTTAGGAATTCCAGTTTTTGCCATAAATTTAGGCGAATTTGGCTTTTTGGCTGGAGTTCAGCGTGAAAACTGGAAAGAAGAATTATCAAATTATTTGGCTGGCAAAAGCGTTATAAGTAAACGCGCGTTAATTGAATGTGAAGTTTTGCGTGGCGGAAAATCCATTTTTTCAACAAATTGTATGAATGATTGTGTAATTTCAAGTATTGCTTCCTCAAGTCTTATAAATTTAAATGTTGCTTATAATCACGCACTTTTGGGACCTTTTAAAGCGAACGGAATTATTGTTTCAAGCCCGACTGGTTCTACGGCGTATTCCGCTGCGGCTGGCGGTCCAATAATTGATCCTTCTCTGGAAGCGATGGTTTTAACGCCAATTAGTTCATTCAGCCTTTCTGCTCGCCCCTTAGTTTTTGGCTCAAAAAGCGAAATTACAGTTACTGTTTTGCCTTCAAGGGCAGAAATTGGTTTAACTGCGGATGGTCAGATAAATTTTGATTTAAAAGCAGAAGATGTTATCATTCTTGGAATTCCAAAATACAAGGCATCTTTGATTTGTGCAACTCAAGAAAAATTTTATAATGCCTTACAAAGTAAGTTGAATTGGTCTGGAGGTCCTCGTGCTTGAAGAACTTAATGTAAAAAATTTCGCATTGATTGACAGTGCTCATATAGAATTTAAAAAAGGTTTTACAGTTTTAAGTGGTGAAACTGGAGCCGGAAAGTCCATTTTGATTGGTTCGCTGGCATTTCTTTTGGGCGGAAAATCTGGAACAGAACAAATTCGTGCATCTTGTCATGAAGCTTTGGTCAGCGGACTTTTTTTGCTGAATCAAAAAGAAGCATTTGACTGGCTTAGTGAACATGGAATTGAAACTGAAGACAATCGAATTCTTATACGCCGAATTATGCGCGATACAGGAAAATCTTCTGCATGGATTGGTTCTACGCCAGTTACCCGGCAAGATTTAATTGATTTTTCTTCATATTTGATTGATATTCACGGTCAGCACGAACAGCAGCTTTTGATGAAAGTCAGTGAACATCGCAGATATCTTGATATTTACGCAAATCTTAGCGAAGAAGTTGAGCAGTATAAATCAGTTTATATAAATCTTGTGGAAAAACGTGATTTGCTTAAAAATCTTAGCACAAATGAACTTGAGCAAACAAATCGCATTGAAATGTTAAAGTTCGCAATAGATGAAATTTCAAACGCTAAATTAAAACCTGGCGAAGATCAAGATTTAGAAACTGAAGAAAATCGTCTGGTTTCTTTTGAAAAATTGTACGCTGATATTGAAGAAATAAATGAAATTTTTGATGGAAATAATGCAGAAAATTCCCTGATTTCAATGCTAAAAAGAATAAATTCTACTGCAAATCACGCCAATTCTTTGGACAAATCTCTTGAAGAACTTACAAATAGAATTCAGTCATCTTTTTACGAAATTGATGACATTGCAACTGAGTTCCGCCGATATCAGTCATCTTTGATTTTTGACCCGAATCGTCTGGAAGAAGTTCAGGAACGGCTGGAACTTATAAATAAATTAAAAAAGAAATATGTTCCTTCAGCAAACGCAACAATTCAAGACATTTTAAATTATGAAAAAAATGCCACGGATGAACTTGAAAAATTGAACAATCAGACAGTTGACAAATCAGAATTGCAAAAAGAAATTTCTGTGCTTGAAAAAGAACTTTATACGCGCGCAAAAAATTTAAGTGAAAAACGAAAACTTGCTGCTCAAAAAATGTCATCTCAGGTTGAAGAAATTCTTTCAAAACTTGGAATGAAATCTACAGTTTTTAGAGTCAGCATAAAGGCGAAAGATGGAACTGATGTTGAACAAATTTGCGGACCTTATGGAATGGATAATATTGAATTTCTGATTAGCGCAAATCCTGGTTCTCCATTGCTTCCGTTAACAAAAATTGCTTCTGGAGGAGAACTTAGCCGAATTATGCTTTCGCTAAAAACCATACTTTCTGATGCAGATACAATGGAAACTTTAGTTTTTGATGAAATTGATACAGGAATTGGTGGTGAAGTAGCGGTTTCACTTGGCGAGCACATGAAACGTCTTGCACAAAAAAAACAAATTCTTTGCATAACTCATCTTGCAAGTATAGCAGTTTATGCCGATAATCAAATTAAGATACAAAAAGGAATTTCTAATAATACAACCGCAACTGATGTTTTTGAAATTACCGGCGAAGAAAGAGTAAAAGAAATTGCACGTATGCTTTCGGGAGACAGTGTTTCTCCTAAGGCTTTAGAATATGCGGCTTCTATGCTAAAGGAAAAAAGCAGAAACTAAAATCTGGAGGTGCCTATGGCTATAACTCAGGAAGAACGAGATGAGTTTGCACAGAAAGTTATACCAATCAAAGAAAAAATTTCAGATTCACTTGAAAAAGAAAAAAATATGTCTCTTTTGATGAGAAATGATAATGCTGGAATAGAATACAAAAAAATTCTTTTAAGTGAAGAAATGATTTATGTTGCCACTTTATATATGGCGATTAACAGCATTTCTCTTGAAATTCTTGAAACAAAAAATAATGATGCGCTGAACGATGCCAGAAAATCAATTTATAAGGCAATTATTTATCTTGAAGATATTGTAACAAACAATATTGACTGCCCTTATTCAGAACTTACTTCAAAACAGGAAAATATTATAAATACACCAATCGAAAAAAGATTTTATTTAATCAGAAAACTGGGGCTTTCTATTCAGCTTTTGGTTGATGCATTTGGTGATAATTCAAAATGGAAGGCATCTTTTGTTGAACTTAGAGGACGTTTTGCTGCGGTTGCAAAAAATTTTATTGATATGCAAAAGGCTTTAAAAGATTATTTTGATCTTCGTTCTTTAGATTACGATAACACTGTGCTTTACATTCGTCTTATTAGAAAACTTCTTGATAAAAGTGCTATGGAATATCGTGATCGCTATGAAACTGCAACGCGTCGTCTTGATGATATGCAAATTGCTATAAAATTTTTAATTGCTAACAGAAGAATTGCAATGT
>CAZDAY010000028.1:8923-12111 GCA_964503435.1 uncultured Treponema sp. | reverse complement strand
AATGGATTGGTATTAAATTTAAAAAATATCAATAAAGGAGTAATAACATGAAAAAAATTAAATTTTTACTTGGTGGACTTATTCTTACAACTCTTTTAGCAAGTTGCGCTACAACTAAAGTTACAGAAACTCAAGCGCCAAAAAAGAAAGTTCAGCGTTATCAGCGAGAAATCGTAGATTGGACTGGATCAAAAACTGGTGGCGATATTCCTGAATGGTTTACTTATGCAGATCAAGATGATGAAGCAGGTCTGCTTGATTCTGATGATTTGGAAGCAAAACTTTCTGGTAAATATTGGATTGTTCAGAAAGTAGAACGCCAAACAAAAGATATTAGTTCTAAAAATCTTAGAATGGCACAAGAACTTTGCGATGCAACATATATGTCAGGTCTTGGTAGAACATTAAATGCTGCTGTAGACACACGTTTTAATGGAGTTCTTTCTGCAAACGAAGATTCTCAAAAAACACTTACAGCAACTGCAGCGACTGCACGCTTTACAGGTTTTAAACGTGTAAAAGACGGATATGTTCTTGCTAATGTAACAGATACACAAACCGGTAAAGAAACAATGACTTACGAAGTAATTCGTATTTACGCTTGTGATGAAGATTTGTGGCAACAGCAGGCTGCTAACTATATTCGCCAGTTAGGTCTTCAGTCAGAAAGCGAAGATATGAAAAAAGCGGCTGAAATGGCTGATGAACTTGCTGCAAGCATTAAACCAGGATTTGACACAGACACAGATCTTGAATAGTAAATCATTTAAAATTTAAATAATAGCCAGTTTTCTGATGTGGTTCACTTCTTTCAGAAACTGGCTATTTTTTTACAGGAAAGCAATTTATTTAGGAAATCAAAATGAAAAAAATAATAGCAATTTTAAGTTTTGCATTTTTGCTTAGTTCAGTTTTTGCTGTAGATTCATCATATTTTGTAAATGGAAAATCTGGAAAAGGACTTACAGTAAAAGTTGATCCAAGTACAACGCAAACATTAAAATCAGGAGATTTAGGTTATTCAGATATGGTTGATATGCAAAACAAAATCATATCTTTAATTACAAATTATTCTGAAATTTCAGTTGTAACCGACCAGGCTCGAAAAGCGGCAGTAAATGAATTAAGAACTTCACAAAGCGATTTGTTTGATGAAGAAAATGCTCTTGAAGTTGGAAACTTTAAGGCTGCAAGTTATACAATTTCCAGTACAATGAATTTGGCTGCGAGTGAAAACTCAAATTACAGGCGTTATGTGCTTTCGCTTCAAGTTACAAATACAGAAACCGGCTCACTTGTTTGGTCAAGCAATAATCCTGCAAAACACACTCAGCACGATTTTTCTACAGGAGCCGCTCTTAATGAACAAGGCGTTGCTCTTCTTGAAGCATTAGGCGTTTCACTTTCGGAAACTGGCAAACAAAAAGTTACAAATCTTAACATTAACCAAGTAAACCGTGAACAAGCCTTAGCAAAAGCGGCAAGTGCAGCAACTCAAGTAGAAAAATTGTACTACGGTTATGATGCTGCAAACTACGGTGCAACAAACGCAGAACTTATCAAAAGCAATAATGAACTTGCTTCTTTATTAAAAGCGTCAAAATCTTCGGGAAGCGTAAGAGATGCTGCTTTAGCAGAAAAAACTGTTTATGAAGCATACAAAAAAAATCTTGCAGAAGTAGAGGAATTCTTTACAGAAAATCCACCTTTTAAAATTGTTTATGACAATACAATTTCTTACACTACAGAACTTAATTCTAGCAAAGAAGTTGTTGCAAACATTACAAGTCATATTGTTGCTTATCCAACAAAAGCGGCAGAGCAACTTATTAACCTTTTCCGCGACGGAATAAAAGCTACTGGCAAAGATTCTCTTGTGTATCAAGAATATGGTAACTGGCCACTTTCTTATGGTAATAGAAGTTCTTATATTTGGGCTGATGCAAGTAATTTTGTTGTAAGACTTGAACTTTCTGACGACAAAGGAAATGTTCTTTCAAGTGCAAACGTTCGTCTTCCAAAATCAATATACGAAAGTGAAGTTCATTATACAGAATATGATTCGTATTACACTTATGGATTTACTCGACCTGAAAAAATGGCAAGTGTAACTTTTCATGATGTGAAGCCAGAAGATATAACAGATAAACTTGTAATAGAAATTGTAGGAATTGAAACCTACGATTCTTATAGAAATCGTTATTATAGTAAGGATGGTAAATACGATTTAAATCAATTCCAAATTCGTTCACTTTCAGAATATCAATCAGAAACTTTAAAAGAATATGAAGCGGCAGATAAGGCAAATAAGCAAAAAGGTCGCTCAATGTTATCTTTAAATATTATTGGCGGATTTAAAGATGATATAAAAGAACCACTGGGGCTTTCTGTTTCTGGCGTATATGGATTTGGAAAGTATCTTTTCATAGGTTGTGATGCTGGCTTGTTGAATTTTTATAAAGTTGAAGAAGAACTTGCTTTTGATGCCTTTGGCAGTGTTTATGCTGGCTTAAATAAATATTTTACTACAAAATTTTGCGTGTTTGCTGAAGGTGGATTTTCAGTTTTTATATTAGATAGTGATTCTAAATCAGAGACTGTAACTTTGCATTTAGGGGCTGGAGCAGATTTCTTGATTAAGTCTGATTATGATTCAACTACAGATTTATTCTCTAAAAGTGGATTTACAGCAAAACTTAGCCTTGACTATGATTTCTTAGGTAAAAGATGGATTCCAATTGCTGGACTTGGATTTGGTTTTTCTTTATAAAACACGTGCTTTCTTAGCATAAAAAAATTAAAAGTGGCTGTCTAAAAAGTTTAGGCAGCCACTTTTTTTGTGCTAAGCAATGCGACAGAGAACTTAACCCGCTGTGTAATCTCAGCATCTTTGTAGTTTTAAGGCGACCTGCTGGAAACTGCGTTGCAATTTACCTTGTCGCCATCATCTACAAGGAAGGGCGGTTTTGTTTAGGGCCAGTCGCTTTGTATAGAAAAATTCTTTGTTGCCATCTTTATTTTAAGTGAAAATTTTTATGTAAATAGCCCATAGAGTTTTCGCTCAGAATGACTAGGAAAAAGACGACAAAAATTTAAACATTTGCTTCAAAAAAATAAAATTGCTACAAATTCAAAAAATTGCTATGATATCTAAACTTTACGGCAAATCTTATCTGAAAACAAATTCT
>CAZDAY010000028.1:4333-8823 GCA_964503435.1 uncultured Treponema sp. | reverse complement strand
AATTGTTAAGGGGAAAATTTTATGTCTGAAACTGAAGTTCGTGTACGTTATGCGCTCCGTCAGCAATGCTGACTACCGACTTTTGCTTTGCAAAACTCGCACGGCGCAATTTTATATTAAAAAACAAATTCTAATTGTTAAGGGGAAAATTTTATGTCTGAAACTGAAGTTCGTGTACGTTATGCGCCTAGTCCTACTGGAATGCAGCACATTGGTGGTGTTCGTACTGCGCTTTTTAATTATCTTTTCGCACGTTCTAAGGGCGGAAAATTTATTTTGCGGCTTGAAGATACAGACCGCACTCGCTTTGATGAAAAATATGTAAAAAATCTTTACGACACAATGTCCTGGCTTGGTATTGACTGGGACGAAGGTGGTGAAAAGGGCGGTCCTTATGGCCCTTATGTTCAGAGTGAGCGTTTTGAACTTTACAAAAAATATGCTCAGGAATTAGTTGAAAAAGGCGAAGCATATTACTGTTTTTGTGATTCAGAGCGTTTGGAAAGAATCAGAAAAATTCAAACAGAAAACAAAATGCCTCCTGGATACGACAGACATTGCCGCTCTTTAACAGAAGATGAAATAAAAGAAAACTTAGCCGCTAGAAAACCTTATGTAATCCGTTTAAAAGTTCCGCTTGAAGGAAAAACTGTTTTTCATGATCATCTTTTGGGCGACATTGAATGGAAAAATGAAGATATTTCTCCAGATCCAATTTTGCTAAAATCAGATGGATTTCCAACTTATCACCTGGCAAATATTGTTGATGACCACTTAATGCACATAAGTCATGTAATGCGCGCTCAGGAATGGATTCCGTCAACTCCGCTCCATGTTCAAATGTACAAGGCGTTTGGCTGGGAACATCCGGAATTTTGTCATCTTCCTATGGTAAACGGTTCTGATGGAAAAAAACTTTCAAAGCGCCACGGTTCAACATCTCTTAACGAATTCCGCGCTCGAGGTTATCTTCCTCAGGCAATTATAAATTATGTGGCACTTTTGGGCTGTTCTTACGAAGAAGGCAAGGATTTGTATACTCTTGAAGAACTTGCTGCAAATTTCAAACTTGAACATTTAAATAAGGCACCGGCAGTTTTTGATTACAAAAAACTTGAATGGTACAACGGTCAGTATATTCGCTCCATGAGCACAGAAGAACTTTACAAGTGGACATTGCCATTTATTACGGGAACAGGCGATGCTTTGCTTGAAATAAATCCTGAAAATCCACAGCCAAAACCAAATGTTGGTCCTGAATTTTCAGGCGTTGCTTTGGGCGAAGACGGAGAGCCTTACTGCACAGACAAATCTATGAATATGTCTTCTGCTGATGTAAAAAATACCTTGCTTGGACTTATGCCACTTATTCAGGAACGTTTGAAATTTCTTACAGAAGCGGCGGAAATGGTTCATTTTATGTTTACAGAGCCAGCGGTTTTGCCAGAAAATGAAATTGTTCCTAAGCGTCTTGATCTTTCTAAAACCAAAGAAGTTCTTGAAGAATCAAAGGATTTTGTTCATCAGATTTTTAGTCTTGACCACGAAGGTGCTGAATCTTTGGCAAAATCTAAGGCAGAAAAACTTGGCGTTAAGTTGGGCGATTTTATGATGCCAATTCGTATGGCGGTTACAGGAAGCCGCGTTTCTCCACCGTTAATTGGTTCAATTTTGGTGCTTGGTGAAGAAAAATCTTTGGCACGTATTCAAAAAACTTTAGATAATTTGTAATTTTTTTTTATTTTGGAGCGTGTGTTTAAATTTTTACTTCCGTGCAAAAATTTAACTTTACTATTTTGCTACGCAAAATAGTAATAGGTTTTCCACTTCGGCTGTTAGACGCGACCTTAGTGTCGCTCTTTATTAACTGACGCTTATTGCAGTAAAAGGGCTTTTCTTTGCTAAGCGTCAGTTCCACAACAAAACCCGCTTTTCGTGGTTCCGCTTTCGCTCCATTCTTGAGGCTGTTCAATAAGTTTAACGTACATAATGGTCATTGAGGTGAGTCGAAATGATCTAAACGTTAATGGTGGTTTCGCCTTTGCTCAACCACCGCATTTTATCCTTATTTACATCCTCAAGAACTAACGCCACTACAATCGGGGCTAGGCTTTTGTGTGCTAAGCATTTCTAAGCAAAAATCTAATCATAAAAATTCAGCAACTTCCGAATCTAGTTTGTAATAACAAAATTTCTCTTGTATAAATATGCAAAAAAAGTTATAAATATACAAAATCTTACTAAGGGGGTTGTATAAATATGCAATTTGTTGAAGGCGGAATTTGTGCTCCACTTGGATTTACTGCCAGTGGAATGAACTGTGGAATAAAACCGAACAATCCAAAAAACGATACGGCTCTTATTTTCAGCGAAAAAATTTGTAATGTGGCTGGAGTTTTTACACAAAATCGTGTTAAGGCGGAATGTGTAAAGTTAAGTAAAAAAAATATTGCAAACGGAAAGGCGCAGTCAGTTATTGTAAATTCTGGAAATGCAAACGCTTGTACAGGAGAGCAGGGCTATGAAAATGCTTTAAGAGAAAGCCGCGCTGTTGCAGAAGAATTAAAAATTTCTCCAGAAGATGTGATTGTTTGTTCTACAGGCGTAATTGGTCAGCAACTGCCGGTTCAGGTAATAGAAAGAAATGTAAAAGAACTTGTTTCAAAGTTAAGCAAAAAAGGCAATCTCGATGCCAGAACTGCAATTATGACAACCGACACTCATTTTAAAGAATGTGCACTCGAAGCAGAAATCGGCGGAAAAACTGTTCACATTGGTGCAATGTGTAAGGGCAGCGGAATGATTCACATCAATTTAGGAACAATGCTTTGTTTTATTACAAGCGACTGTTCAATTTCATCAGAAATGCTCGAAAAGGCACTCAGAAAAAGTATTGAAACAACATTTAATTGCGTTTCTGTTGATGGCGACACTTCTACAAACGACAGTCTTGTAATTTTGGCAAACGGAATGGCAGAAAATCCGCAAATTACTGACGAAGGCAAGGATTTTGACGCTTTTCTTGAAGCATTGAACAAAATTAACACTCAAATGGCGAAAAAAATCGCAGGAGATGGCGAAGGCGCTACAAAATTAATCGAATGTAACGTAAAAGGTGCCAAAGATGATGAAACTGCTCGTCGCTTAGCAAAATCCGTAATTTCTTCAAGTTTAGTAAAGGCGGCGTTTTTTGGAAAAGATGCAAACTGGGGCAGAATTTTGTGTGCCATGGGATATTCGGGCGAAGAATTTGACCCTGATAAAACAAGGGTTTGCTTTGAAAGTGTTGAAGGTGCAAAGCGTCCAGGTTTCACTGATTTTATTGGCGAACAAACTGGTAAAAAGAACAGCATAATGGTTTTTAATCACGGAGTTCCGCTTAATTTTGATGAAGATTTTGCTAAAAAAGTTTTGCAGGAAGATGAAGTTGCAATCAATATCACTTGCGAAGATGGAAATGGCAAAGGAACGGCATGGGGCTGCGATTTAACTTACGATTATGTAAAAATCAACGGAGATTATAGAACATGAGCAATTTAAATGATAATTCTGACGAAACAGAAAATTTAAAAGTTTCTTACAAAAATGATCCGCGCTTAGACAACGAAGGCTGGGCAAACGTTTTGGTTCAAGCGCTCCCATATTTTAAGCATTGGGTTGGCAAAGTTGTGGTTGTAAAATACGGCGGAAATGCAATGCTTAACGAAGAACTTAAAAACGCTGTAATGAAAGACATTGTTCTTTTGAGCACGATTGGAATAAAGGTTGTTTTGGTTCACGGCGGCGGTCCTGAAATAAATCACATGCTTGAAAAAATCGGAAAGGAAAGTAAATTTGTAAACGGACTTCGCTACACTGACGGCGAAACTATGGAAATTGTAGAAATGGTTTTGAGCGGAAAGTTAAACAAGGAAATTGTAAATATTTTGTTGCAGGAAGGCGGCAAGGCTGTTGGTTTGAGCGGTGTTGATTCTGGACTTTTGCGTGCTAAAAAAATCCACAAAGAAGGGCAAGATTTAGGTTTTGTTGGCGAAGTAACAGAAGTTCATCCTGAAATAATTCAATCTTTGCTTGAAAAAAATTTTATTCCTGTGGTTTCTACGGTTGCGGTTGGTGAAGAAGGCGACACAAATCTTTACAATATAAATGCTGACACTGCGGCGGCAAAAATTGCAGTTGCTCTTCACGCTGAAAAATTTGTGCAACTTACAAATGTTCCAGGTGTTTTAAAAAATCTAAATGAACCGGAATCACTTTTGCAGAGAATTCATATTTCTGATATTGATTCTTACATAAAAGACGGAACTATTGCCGGCGGAATGATTCCTAAAATTGAATGTTGTGTTCTGGCAAGAAATGGCGGTGTTCCTCGCACTCATATAATTGACGGTCGAGTTCCACATTCTTTGCTGATTGAAATGTTCAGCGACAGAGGAATTGGCACTATGATTTATTAGTTGCTGCTGAAGAACTTGCGGTTAATCATAAAA
>CAZDAY010000028.1:0-4233 GCA_964503435.1 uncultured Treponema sp. | reverse complement strand
AATTGGCACTATGATTTATTAGTTGCTGCTGAAGAACTTGCGGTTAATCATAAAAACCGCCAGTCAACAAAATAAACGGAGAAAAATAAAATGGGAAATCCAAAAGTTTTAAATAATTACGGAAGCTTTGATGTTACATTTGCAAAGGGAAACGGAAGCATTTTAACTGATATCAACGGAAAAAAGTATGTAGATTTTCTGGCAGGAATTGCAGTAAATGTTTTTGGTCATAATTTTAAACCTCTGGTAAAAGCCGTAAAATCCCAGGTAAAAAAGCAGATTCATGTTTGCAATTATTTCACCAGCGACATTGGAATAAAATATGCAGATAAACTTTTAAATGCAACAGGTTTTGAAGGCGTTTATTTTGGAAACAGCGGTGCCGAAGCAAACGAAGCGGCCATAAAACTTGCCCGTAAATACGGATTTTTAAACGGCGGTTCAAAAAGAAAAACAATCGTTACTTTGGATAAATCTTTTCACGGACGGACAATGGCAACATTAAGCGCTACCGGTCAGCAGAAATTTCATATTCCGGAATTTGCTCCTTATCTTGAAGGATTTAAAACAATCAAAGCAAATGATTTTGATTCGCTCAAAAATGCTTTTGACGACACAACTGCCGCTTTAATGATGGAATGTGTTGAATGTGAAGGAGGAGTAATTCCTCTGGATAAGGAATGGGCTCTATCTGCTGCAAAGGCTGCTAGAGATGCCGGCGCTATTGTGATTTGTGATGAAGTTCAAACCGGAATGGGACGCTGTGGTTCTCTTCTCGCGAGTGAACAACTTGGAATAAATCCAGAAGTTGTAACTCTGGCAAAGGCGATTGCTGGCGGAGTTCCAATGGGCGCGTGTCTTTACAGAGGCAAGGCGAATGTTTTTAAGGCAGGCGATCATCAGTCAACTTTCGCAGGAAATCCTCTGGCTTGCAGTGCAGCAAATATTGTTTTAGACGAACTTTTAAAGCCACATTTTCTTGATTCAGTTAGTCAAAAAGGCGAGTACATAAAATCAAAAATAAAAGCATGGAACATTCCTTACGTAAGTGATATTCGTGGCAAGGGACTTGTTATTGGTGTTGAAATTTCAAAAAATCCTACTGAAATTGAAAAAAAATGTCTTAGCGAAGGTTTGCTTTTCAGCACAGCAGGTTCAAATGTTTTAAGATTTATTCCTCCGCTAAACATAAAATACAAAGAAATTGATTTAGGACTTGAAATTTTGCACAAGGTAATGAATTCTTTTGCAGATTAGTTTGTTTTTAGATACTTAAAAAAAATAATGGCCTAAATTTAGATTTTTCTGAAATTTGAAAATGACACTTTTTAGTATGTAAGCCAGCGACCTTTAGGGCGGTTAGTTCTTGCCGAAAGTGCATTTTTTTATATACTTTACATTGGAAAATATGAAAAAGAAAATTACGATTGCAGTTTTTGTGGTGATTGCCTTAGCAATTTTAGGAATTTATTTAGGTCAGAAATTATTTTATCATCCAGAAGAAACAAAAAATTCTTCAACGCTAGTTATTCCGCAAGTAAAAACCGCCACCGATTCCGTTAACCTTGATTCTTCGGTTTTTGCAGAAGAAGATTCTCTGGTTTCCTTAGTTCCTCTTGAATCAGGCGAAACTCTTTTAAGCATTGTTAGCATGGATTTTGATGGTGACGGTTATGATGACCAGGTGAATTCTATAAAAACCGTAAATTCTCCTTATATTTCACTTTTAGTTGGTTTGTATAATCCGCGAAAATCAACTTACGAGCGAATGGCAATTATTTCAACCGAAATTACACAAGCAAGAACTTTTACTTACACCGGAATAGATTTAACTGGAAATCATAAAATTTCTTTAATTTATCAAGGTTATACACAAAACGGAGATTCAGTTTTACAGGCGTTTTTTATAAATCGAAGTGGCGAAAATTTTAATCTTCAAAAAATTGCTGATTTTAGAAGTGACGGCACAATTTTTGTTCAGCAAATTGACCGTTATGATGCTTACGAAAGATCTCGTGCAAAGGGCGAAAGTTTTCCAATTTGGGTTTATTCTTCTGATTCTTCGCGACCAAACAGCGTGGATCAACTGCAAACCCGCTACGACTGGAATGACGGGCAAAATCAATATGTGCAAAGTTCGCAAGTTCGTGTGCCGGGAAGCAGAATTGCCGCAAATGAACTTTCCAGAATTTTAGACGGTTCGGTTGAAACTTTTACAAAATTTTTGAACGGACTCTGGTACAAAACAATAAATCAAGGCGACGAAAAACTTTATCTTTTTTTTGATGATGAAAATCAAGAAGTAATTTTTTTTAATCAAAGTTCAGAAGAAGTTTTTAACTGGATTCACAGCAATATCCGAAAAAACGGAATTTATCTTTCGCTGGTAAATCAAGACCTTAACAATCTTCAGCGAACAATAAATATAAATTTAGTTAGCACGGATCAAATTTATGTAAGAAATCAAGATGATTTGCGGATGAGAATTACAGAAACTAATCAATGGGACGGAGACTATAAAAAATTCGTTGCGAATGTTGATAATTTTTCTGCAAACGCAAATTCAAATTCAAGCAGCGAAATTTTGGTTCAAGATTATATTTCCCAATTTGAAAATGCATCTTCCTGGAAAACTTCTGAAGGCAATCTTGTAAGTTTTAGTAAGGGAAATATTGTGGTTCAAGATGATTCTCAAACTTATCAGGCTTTATATGCGCCACTGCAAGTTGGAAATCAGGCGTTTATTCAGTTTAGGACAAAATCTTCGCTCGAATGGTTAAGCCAGACTTATTTGCTTTCTTACGGAAGTCTTTTAACAAATTCAAGCGAACTGAACAAAAACACAATTATTTTGCAGCCTTACTTGTTGCAAGCCGATGGAACTTACGCTTTAAACAAAAGAATTATAGTTTTAACCCGTAGCGACACGTTTGGTGAGTGAAGTCAAACTTTGGAGCAAATTTTTCTGATTAACATTTAGCACTGCGTTTGAGCCCGTCGAAATCACAAGATTACTGTGAGTTGTAAAATAAACCGTCAGTTCTTGCAGTTTTAGGGCTTTCTTATGCTAAGAGTTCGTCCAAAACAAAACCGCCCTTCCAGCCTTTGCTCACGCTCATCTCGGGCAAAATATTCAAGCGTAAGTACGTAAAAAAAATCGTCATCTCGAACTTGATTCGGGATCTGGTACTAATAAGACGAAGGCTTTGCCCGAGACTAAAGGGCTTACACGGCGGGCTAGGCTTTTCTTTCAGTTTTTTACCAAGCGCAAATTATCCAAATAAAGATTTCCGTTTTTGAGCGGACTTTTAAAAATTACATAAAGCGTTTTTTTGTTTTTAAATTCATTTTTTTGTTCATCAGAATTGCAAAAGAAATTTCCAAAATTAAAATCAATATTTTTGTTTTCGCCGGGTTCTAAAATTTCCTGATTTGTAAAAATTAAAGAATCAAAATTTTCAATTTTCACAGCGAGGCAAATATCAATTTTATCCTTTGTGCTGTTATAAAAATCCGCAAGAATAGAATTTGTATTTTTCCAATCTTCTGTCAAAAAATCGTCGCAATAAAATACGCTGGAATTTTCTGTAGAAAAATTATTTGAAAAATTTTTAGATGCAAACGTAAACTTTACACAAAATTCATTTTTAGAATTCCAGTCATTGCTTAAACTTGCGTGACGTGCAAAAGAATTTTTTTCAGCAAAAAACTCCGGGATGTTAAAATCAAAATCCGAAAGTTCTTCAATTTTTCCGTAAGGAATTGCATTTTCTGCAAAATTTTTTGTCTTTTGATTTTGTGCTAAGGTTTCATTTGTGCCAGACAATTTGTTTGTGGTGCAACCTGTAAAACAGAAAAATAAAATCTGAACAAGAAAAAATTCAAACTTGCAAAATAAGATTTTCTTAAATTTAAAAAATTTTTTTGATTTCATAAAAACTTCCTTAAACTTCCAAACTTCAATTTTTTTTTTAATCAAATCAAAATTTAAAAATCAAAATTCGGCTTTGTAAATTTTTCCCAAGTCACCTTTTATAAAATCCTGAACTTAAATATAAAAAATAAAAACTTAAATGGCAAATTTTTTAATCATCACTTTTCAAACAAAACTACAAAAGATTGGCGGTTTGCTTTGCGGCTTACAAAGAATTTTCTTACAAAGAATTTTCTTGACACATAAAAATCGAAGTGATATCTTTTTTCTATGAACAAAAAATTCAGCGCATCCTTTTA
>CAZDAY010000027.1:0-12258 GCA_964503435.1 uncultured Treponema sp. | reverse complement strand
AAATCTTCTATTGAAAGTCCAAACAACAGTGTGCTTATTGTAAAAATAGTGTTTAAAAATATAATTATTTTTTTCATCTATCTATTCCTCTGTCCGTATGGAGTTTTGTAATAAGATTCATTTAATAAATATGTATTTATCTGATAACCTTTTGAAAGATTCCATATTTGTAATTTGTTTAAAAGCAATTCTTGATTTTGGTAAGTTGTTACAAAACAACCATCAGAATACTGATAAGGATAATATGTAATATTATTGTTTTCTATTTTTGTATTATCGTGAACGAGCCATCTAGATTCTCCTTTATAATGATTACCTTCATTACCAATATAATTCTTATAAAGTGGTGTTCCTAATGTATTAGCATTATTAATTATTAAAACATCATTTAAATATTGTGATTTTGTATAATATTGAATGTTGAAATTGTTAGAAATTATAGTGTTCCCTTGTAGCCAATTAATGCCAGAGAAAAAAGATTGATTTTGACTTCCTTGAGTCAAATTATCCACAGTCTGATATTTATCAAGTAACAGAGAATCATAATAATCGTAATTAATACCTTGTTTTTCATAAAGAATTGAATCTAAACCATAGTTTTCAGTATTTCTATTCCAATTTATTCCGTCTGCGCTTGTAACGCTGTTCCAACTTTTAGGATCTCTAAACAATGTTGCATTTACTGTGGAATATAAATACTTGCTGTCTTGGATTTCTGCCATAATATTACCATTTACTATCCCATCAGTTATTGTTGTAGATATTGCGGCTGTATTCATCCAAGAACTTCCATTCCAGCTTGCTCCTGAATTTTTCATTATAGCCTCTCCAACTAAACTATATTTCTGCGATTCTGTTAATTCTATTCCAGTCAAACTTCCTTTACGTTGGATTTTTGATATTTGATTATCGCTTAAATTCAATACATCTTTTAGTGTACTAAAATCATAATTATCTGCATTGAGATATGAACTTCCTAACAATTTTTCTGCCCTTTCTACTCCTAGAATTTTACCTAAAGAACCCGCCATTCCTACATCGCTCATATCTTGATTGTCAAGAATACTCGTGCTTATTATTTCTTCAATTTCATTTAAGTATTCAATGCTTAATTCTTTTTTGCCATCGAATAATAATTTATGAGTTCCATCCGCATACATTTTTAGTTTCCAATAGTCTGCACTGGAATCATAGTTAGAGGCGATGTAATTTCCGTAAGATTCGATGTTATTGGTTTGTGCTGCATATAAATATGCGTTTATGTCGTTTTGTAAATTTGTGTCACTGTAAATATAGCTTAGCATTTTGTTTGCGTAAAGAGCGTCGCTTGCTATTGTAAGTGCCATTTGTGTGTGACTTGCTACTGCGTTTGCTGTTTCTATGAACTGTGTTTGTTTGTTGCTTATTATTCCGTCGCGGTGTGCTTCGTGTTGTAATGCTAAACCTAAATCAATAAAATCGTTATTCATCGTTGGATTTATGTGTATTATTTTTTGTTTGTTTGCTGTTACACTTTGGGCTATTTCTGTATTGTTCGCGTCAAATTTTAAAATAGTTTCACCTTTGATTATTTCTTCTAACTGATTTTTTGCTGTATTGTCTCCAAATCCCCATTGAACTCTTAATGAGTCCTTTGTAGTTTTGTTATAATCTGTTTTGTTTATTTGAATGTTTTTGTACGTGTTTTTTATTCCAGACATTGCACCGACTATTGTTTGTGCACTTATGTCTGTTCCGTTTGTTCCTATTCTGGATTTTATTCCATCTTTGCCGACTGTCAATTCTAAAATTCCGGTGCCTTTTATGTTTGCTAAGTTAAATGTTGCGTTTCCTGTCATTGCAAAACTTACTGCACTTGATGATAATTCGCCTAATAGATTATTCATAGTTCTTATATTTAATCTTCTTCCACACAATCTTCTATATCTAAATATTTGCCGTAAACCCAACCTATTGGATAAGTGCCACTTTCTATTTTATACCAATAGTGACTTTCTCCGTCTATCTCGTAAGGTTCGTCTGATTGGTCTAATATTCTTACCTTATCTCCTTCATAAAAATATGATAAGACTTGACTTTTTAAGTTTGGTTCTGAACGCAATCTTACTCTAAAATCATTTACGGTTGCATTGTATAGAACATCAAATATAATTAAACCTGAACAATTATCATTAGGATAACCTTCAAAGACTACCGCAATTTTATTTTTTCGAGAATTTACTAAACATAGATTTTCTTGAGTAAAAGTTGCATTAAGTTTCATTAGACGTTCTATTTTTTCATCTGTATAATATATTTTTTCATTTAATGAGTTATATTCATACTCTTCTAAAAAAAATTCTTTTTTTCCTATTTTCCAAGTATTAAAATTGAAAACAATATTATCATTTTGAGATTTTATATAAAAATATTGAGGTATAATTCCTTTTTCACTGTTTAAATTTCTATAACCATAAATATTAGGGCTTGCATTTTCAAAAGAAATCAATTTTATATTGATTTCTACTTTATATCCATATTTTAGTTTTAATGAAGTTTCTAGTTTATTTTGCTTTTCAGAAGAAAACATTTCTTCATTAATTTCATATACTTCACTATTACCATCTATCATAAAAAATCTAAATGTATCAAAATAAACACACTTCAAATAAATGGAATTCTTTGTATTATATATCTCTAATATTGAATGTATACTAAACCATTGTTTATTTATACCTGTAATATTTTTATTCAATCTTATTTCTAATGCATTAACTTTAAAAATAAATAAACTCATCAAAATTATATAAAAACTCTTTTTCATAATTTTATACTCCATTTTTTAACGATACTTTGACCAAAAATTATAAATATATTCATCTTCATGGTTTTTCATAAAAAGTTGATAATCAAATGAACTTGGGTTAGCACTTGAATACTTTTTTATATTTTCTTGTACATCTTCCCATAAATTATGGTTATATAGATTTGTAGATTTGTAACCACTCATATAAGATGCATATAAATCAGGGTGAAAATTATAATTTAACGAATTAAACACGTTCGCAAACAAATCGCCGTTTCCATTAAGGCTCATATGGGCATGTGCTCCTGTTGTGTTTGCTCCTGTGTTTCCCATATATCCAATAACCTCTCCAGCTTGGATTCCGTTTAATAAATATGTGCCATTTCTATAAGTCATATTTATTCCTTCTTGTCCAAATAGATTAAAATATTGGTCTATTGTATTTGCAGAAGCATGAGAAGTATTAAATATTCCTAATGATGTTGTATTATTCACTTGGAATCCTTCTGCATTTAAATAATCTAAATACAGTTCGCCTTTTAGAGAAGCAACTATGTTTCCACTGCCAGTTCCATCCCAACCTTGATGATAAAATGGTGAAAACTCATTAAGTTCATAACTTCCGCTTGGGATTGCTGCCATTTCCTTATCTACTAAACGCCAACCAGCATAGCTTGTTATCTTTGCATATGGCTTATTATTTTCATCTATAATTCCTGCCAATGGAAAATAAGGTGAAGCAGTTGTTCCTGTTCCTATTAAGTCTACAGTGTCTATAATTCCTGCTTGATTATTCACCAATAATCCACTGTTTTGTGCAGCATACAAAGCAGAATTCATTTGGTTTATATAATAATTTGTTTCTTTTGAATTTCCTTCTTTTATCGCTTCTTTCAGCATTTCTGCATTTATACTTGCATCTGCAAAATGTTCTGTTCCTTTTATAAATGATTCATATGCATTTATGTTATCTGCTTCTCTTGTTTGAATAAATGACATAAACATTTCATTTTGTGCTTGTGTGCTTTCTGATGGCGTTAAACTTGTAAAGAGTGTGGTTTTATCTTCTTTGCTATATAATTTTTCTAATCCAAGTCCTATCAAAAGTGTTTTGTTTTCAAGAACTTTCTGGGTTGCAATTATACCTTTCATTTCTTCCGGTGTTATAGTTTTGTCGCCTATATTAAAATCAAAAGAATTATCCCAGTTCCAGCCAAAATTGCCATTATCTTTTTGTACAAATCTCCAATAATCCACATCTCCTGTGTTTTCTGACCAATTTTCCAAAAAAATAACTCCTGCACATCATTAAAATTCTAATATTTAAGTTTATTTTTATTCTTTGAACAATAATTTGCCCATTCAAAATCGTCCATTGTGTAAGTTGTAAAGCGAATTCCACCAAATTCAACAAGTGAATTTATAAAATATTCACTTCCGTCAACAATGCGCTGCGAGTGAAGCCCAGTTGTGTTCATATAACGAATCGGAATCATATTGTAATAAGAAAGCAAGCCCTTTTCTACTGCGGCAAGAATTGTATTTCGTGTTTGCAAAGGAGCGTCAGAGTAAGTTGTAGAATTTAATGCAATATGCCAGTCGTAATAAGTTTTTGTAATATTTTTTCCATCAAGATTGATTGTTAAAGTTTCTTTTTCTGGATCAAAACCAAATTCATTAAGCGCATCTTTTGTGCAATAACACCAGGTAAGTCCATAAGGATCAAAAGCAGAACCACCCCATGCTGTCATAGAAACATCAACATTGCCCTTTTTCATATTTGAATAATAATCTTCGTCGGTTACTTGCTGAACTAAAATTTTTCCTTCAAGTTCTGTGCCTTTTACTGCGGCATTTATGCTGTCTTGCAGGAAATTTACACTTCGCATATTTGTTTCTTCTGCCGAATATGTGTGAAAATCAAGCTGAATTTTGTCGCTTGGCAAAATATCTTTGTTTGCTAAGGCTTCATTGTATGCTTTTAACATAAGATTTGCAGCGAGTTCTTTATCGTAAGCAGAAATTTCGTCAATGCTGTTTGTGTTGTAAAGTTCACAGAGTGCCTTTTGTGCTTGCAAAGTGTCACGATAAAGTTCACCAGAATCCGGATCAGCAACGTAAAGATAATTTAAAAGTCCATAGCCAACGTCTGAAGAAGGCGTAATGGTATCCACATAGTTTTGTCTATCCAAAGAATAAGAAATTCCTTTTCTAAAATCCAAATAAGAAAGAATTGTATGATTGTAGCCAGGAACATTTTCCTTTTTCAGCGCTTCCTTATCAATATTAAAACTTAATTTCCATGTGTAAGAACTTGGCGTTGTTTTTCTAAATGCACTGTTTCCGTAAAGTTTTAAATCATTTGCGGTTAAACCAATGTCGTCAAGATTTCCCTGAAGAAACAAATTCAAGCAAGTTTGATGCTCTGTAATATATTGAATGTAAAATCCAGTGGTTTGAAACTGACCTTCATGTTTGCCGTCAGTCCAGCCATACCAGTTTGGATTTTTTTCAAGATTCATAGATTTGCCTGCCTGAAAATTTGAAATTTTATATGGACCGCAAGAAGCAGAAGTTTCAACAGAAGTGCAATAAGTTGTTTTAATAATGTCGCCAGTTTGCTTTTTATTTGCTTCAAACAAATCTTCTTTTAACAAAAAAGGTGAACCGAGCGAGTATTCAATAAAAAATAAACTCACTGGTTTTATCAAAATCAATGTAAAACTGTAATCGTTATTTTTTATAAAACCAACATTTTCCCAGCCAGACTTTCCATTGTAATAAGATTCACCGTTTGCAAGTGCCAAAGCATCTGAATAAAAATTTGCTGCTCTGTAATTTTTCATCTGCGGGTTTAAATATTGCTTTATAGAATATTCATAAGTTTCTGCTGTAATTGGAGTTTTGTCGTCCCAAGTTGCTGCTTTATTTAATTCAATTTTCCAGGCATAACCACTTTTTGCGTCAGACGGAATTTTGTAAAGTTCGTTTCCAGCGTATTCTGAAGTAACATCCTGTGGAAATTCGCTGGCCATTTCGCAAATAACCTCGTGACCATTTTTTGAACTGTTTAATATAAAATCGTAAAGTCCCATTCCGGTTAAGCCAATTACAAGACCTTCGTTATTTAACTGATATTCTGCAGGGTTCCATGTTGCCGGCGAAGTTGATGTTGTGTTGTAAGTGTAGGTTTTCTGATTTTTCGCGAAGTTTTCGCCCGACTTTTTGCAAGAAAAAACGCTTAAGTTTAAGCAAAAAAATGTTATTCCAAAAAAGATTTTGATTGTTTTTGTTTTCATAAATTTAATTGTAGCACATTTAGCAAAGTATTTTTATAGAAATGTGGATTTTGATTTTTTTATTTTGGACAAAATTTTTCTGCATTACAGAAATTTTTTTTACTTCGTGCTGAAAGTCTTCTGCAAAGCAGGCTTTTCGAGGTTCCGCTTTCGCTCCATTCTTGCTTTCGCAAGAACGTCTTCACTCACAACTTCGCTGTGAGTTCGCCGCCTCTACAATCCTGTGTAGGTTTAAAAACCTTTTAATCTGGAGCTGATCGGACTTGAACCGACCCTTTTATGATTGCACATCGTGTGCACTCATAAAAGGCGACTCGTTTGCTGCCGCGTGCGTCCTACACGCTTTTCCTTCCTATTCGGTCGGCGCTGCACTCGCTAGCCGGTAAACATAACAGTTTGGTTTTTATTTTAGGTGTGTGTTTTCTTTGCTGTATAAAATCTGGAGCTGATCGGACTTGAACCGACTACCTTTTGAATGCCATTCAAACGCTCTAGCCAGGTGAGCTACAGCCCCAAGTTTTTTCAGTCTACAATATTTAAAGATGAAATTCTAGTTTTTTTAATAA
Organism: uncultured Treponema sp.; assembly: GCA_964503435.1. GTDB lineage: Bacteria > Spirochaetota > Spirochaetia > Treponematales > Treponemataceae > Treponema_D. Next base: position 5,608 of record CAZDAY010000027.1, on the reverse strand, counting down.
GTTTCGGGCATTTCAGCCGAATTAAGCCGCTGACCATTTTTGAAGCCTGTTGCTGAGCGAAGTCGAAGCACTAATCCGAATTTGTTTTAAGTTTAGTTTCAGTTTTTGAAATAACCTGCTCATCGTTTAATTTAGAATTCAATTTTTTGTAAAAAAGTCTGCATTCTACAAAGGCTGTTAAAATTACAATAAATGAAAAGTAAAAAAACGGTGTGTCCATTTTAAATCCGGCAAAATAATTGTAAATTCCATGTAAACAAATTGCCCAAATGTACGGACCAAAAATTCTTTTGTGGGTTTTCACTGAATAAACAAAAAGTCCGCTTAAACCAGTGCAAGTTAAATGTATAAGCATAGACGTAAAAATTCTAAGTTCAATCTGTTTTGTGCCGCCCATAACTATGAAGTAAATTAAATTTTCAAAGCAACCAAATGTTAATCCGCAAATAATAGAATACGCAAAAAAACTGTAAATTTTTGTGTTTTTTGTTGGAATTAAAAACAAAAGAAGCATTTTAAAACTTTCTTCAATCAAGCCGGTTAAAATCAAATCATTTATTAAAATTAAAAGTAAACTGTTATCTTCAAAAATTTGAGTTTTATCAAGTAAAAATTGAACTGCAAAAATCGGAACTACAGCCAAAATCCCAATTAAGCAGGCAAAAAGTGCAGTTAAAAATTTAAAATCTTTAATCAGTAAACAAAAACAAATAAAAACTGCAATTAACGGAAGAAAGTTAAAAAGTAAAGAAAAAAGCAATGTCATATAAAAAGAATATCCTAAGTAAATTAAATTTGCAAATTCCAGAAATTAGGAAAAATTTAAATAAAAAAACAATGTCACTAGCGGGTTCTTGCCTATCGCAGATAAGTGGGCTCGGCAATCTAAAATAATCGTTTAAATTTTTCAATATTGCGAAAAATCTAAAACAGACTTATTATTTTAAAAAGAAGATTTCAAAAAATAATAAAGTTTAAGTTTAGAAAAAATTTGCCGAGATTTAAAAAGATGAAAAAAATTTTATATGTATTGTCAGTAATATTAATATTTTCCTTTGTTGCCTGCAATTTTATTGATACAACTGCAAAACCAACAGGAATTACCGCTCCAGAAGTTTCAAAAACTCAAGATTTTGCAGATGCAATTTCTGTTACGCCAACAACACTTGCAGCGTCAACTTACATAAATGTTTTTAGATATGATGAAAGCGAAAAAAAAATTTATAATATTGGTCAAATTGTAAAAACAAGTAATTACACAACAACTGGTGTAGTTCGATTTATAGATTATTATACTAATGGTGATGAAAAATATTCATATTTTGCACGATATAGAACCTCTAGCGGTTATGTTGTATCAAAATCAAGTGCCTTGTATTCTGGTGGGCCGGCATCAGGAACAAATAATGAAAAAGCAATGGAAGTTGATACAAGTGGTGGAAATGCAAAAACAAACGTTTTTTATGACAGCGACGCTTATGTTTTAAAAGTAAAAAAATCAGAATTAAAAATTCCAGGCACTTATAAAAGTAGTAATGTATCTAAACCCGATCCAGATTCTGTTTTTACCCCTATGATTGCGATTAACAACGGAACAAAAACTCAACTTTTTGAAATGGAAGAAAAAACTATAAAAGAAAATATTTCTAATGTAGAAACAGACGTTGTTTATTGGTATTTTGATATGAGAACATATTTGCCTGAAAATTTTTATGATAAAGAGTTAAAAATAGAAGGAATTGTTGGGCAGGAAATTGAAGAGCGAAAAAGTGGCGAAGAAACAGATTCTCCAGTTCTTTATTATGTTTATTCTTGGACAAAACCACTCGAACCAAGTTCACTTGAAATAAATTATTCAAATCCTGAGGTTAATACAATTTTTGTTACTCGAAATTCAAAGATAGAAGATGTTTTTGACTACACAAGTTCTACATCGGAAAGTTCGTCTTAAAGTTTTGTCGATTAAAAACTGTATTCCGAATTGACTTGTTAGTTTAAGATATGTTCATTAAGTAAGGTCGAAGTGCAAGCACCGAAATTCATTTCGCTTTTATTAAATCAATGGAAAAATTTACTGTTTGACGAATGCTGTCTAATTTTTTCTTGTCTAAAACCGAAAGTCTAAAAATTGCACTTTCCATCAAAGTGTAAAAAAGATCATTTAAATCTTTTACGCTAAATTCTTTTTTTATTTCACCGTTATGTTGTCCACGAATTATAACGATTGTTAAAAGATGTTGAATTTTTATTACGCGACGAGTAACTTTTTTGTTAACATCAGCACCACTTTTTTGCAGTTGAATTAAATAAGACAGCAAAACTGTGAAAAGTTGTTTGTTTTCTTCACAAATATCAAAAATTTTGTTGATTATGTTTTTTAAACAGTCAACAGCGTTTAAATCTATATTGCTGATTATATTCATCAGTTCTTTTTCAACATTTGACGTAAGTTGTTTTATGCTCCACAGAAAAATTTCACGTTTGTTGTTAAAATAAATGTATAAAGTTGTCCGTGTAATTCCGCAACGATCAGCAATTTTCTGAAAAGTTACGTCTTCATAACCTTCTTCAATAAACAAATCGAGTGCTTTTTTTAAAATTTCTTGCTTACGTTTTTCGTGTTCTACAAATGCCGCCATTTTTTTATCCTAATTGTAGATGTATAAAATTGTATCTAAATTTCCAGCCTTAAATGATTTTGTTTTATTTGCATTTTTTCCAAGTGATTCCTGGAATTTTTTTTGACTAGAAATTACACCAATTTGCCAGTTTGGAAAATCTGTAAAAAGTGAATTCATTTTGTGATAAAGTTCTGTTGCCTGTTCTTCATCGCCTAATCTTTCTCCATAAGGAGGATTGCATAAAAGTAGTCCTGTTTCGTAAGGAGCCTGTAAATCTGCAAAATCGCTTACAATAAAATCTGGGCGTTCAATGTGTGCATCGCTGCCAATAAGTTGTAATGCTCTGCCTGCCATAACACAAGCGTGCTCTGCGTTAAGTTTTGCTCTTTCAACTTGTTGCGGCTCAATGTCGCTGCCAGTAATTCTACATTCAACATCAGTACGAATTTTTTCTGCTTCTTGCTTTTTGATTTCTAGTGCTAAGTTTTGGTTGTAAATTGTAAGATTTTCGTAAGCAAAATGCCTTCCGAGCCCAGGAGCAACATTATGTGCGTAAAGATTTGCTTCTATTGCAATGGTGCCGCTTCCGCAAAATGGATCGTGCAAGGCTGTTTTTCGTTTCCAAAGCATTTCTTGCAGAAGAACTGCTGCTGTTGTTTCACGCAAAGGAGCAAGTCCGCCTTCTGTTCTATAACCTCGTTTGTGTAAAGCATCGCCACTTGTATCCAAAAGAATTGTTGCAACATCTAAATCAATATAAACTCTAACATTACATTCGTTTCCGCTTTCTGGCAAATTTGTAATGTGCCATTTATCTCCAAGTTTTTTGTAAATTGCTTTTTGAATCATTCCCTGAATGCTATGTTCACTGTTTAATTTGCTTTTATAAGTTCGAACCTTGTCAACAACAAGACGTACATCTTTTCTGAAAAAATCTTGCCAATTTATGTTATAACATCCGTCAAAAAGAGAATCAAAATTATCGGCTTTATATTGAGCCATTACAAGAAAGACTTTATCGCTTGTTCTAAGACAATAATTTGTGCGGTAAATTGCTTTGTCATCGCCTTCAAAATATACGCGACCAGGAGCATTTCCCTTGAGTTTATATCCTAAAAGTTTTAATTCGTTTCCTAAAATTTTTTCTGCACCAATTGCACAGAGAGCCACAAAATTATTCATAATGACAATCTAACAAAATCAGTAAAAATGTGCAATTAAGGTTTTATCATTTTCGTGTTTAAGCATTTATTATGAATCTGTAGAATACAAAATTTCAAAACAGACAGATGCTGAAACAAGTTCAGCATGACGAATTTTTTAGTTTTGTTTATTTTCCCCATTCTTTTTCATTTTGAATTTCTTCTTCGTCAGGTAAAACTGAAGAAGGCAAACGTGTTTCTTTTATTTGTTCATTTCCGTTTTCGTCAACTGTGCTAACCGCTCCAACTCCAACTTTTTTCTTTTTGTTGCTAAACCATTTGTCTTCAAATTTTCTATCCATTCCAAAGCGAATAATAAGTTTTGTTGAAATTGCCTTGTTTATGAAAAAATTTATTATGATTCCTGCAAGAAAGCAAAGAAGCGCAACCGCTGGATATGCCGAATGTGCATCATCAAGTTTTAAAGCAAATCTCATAAATGCAAATGATGCAATAAATAATGCAGCAATAACTAAAATTGCTACTACAACATTTAAAACTGTGGAAATTAAAACATATAAAATTGTATAAAGTTTTTTATTCATCTGTTTACCTTTTAAATTTTTTGTTATTCCAAAATGCTTGGTAAGCATTGTTGAATCATTGATTTGGAATTTGTAATGTTGAAGACGTTTTAAGAATCTTTTTTTTCATTTTTTAGTTTTTTTGAATCCCTAACAAGCAAAACTATAAATGAAACAATAAACATAATTCCGCAAACAACTACAAAAGAATCTGCAACATTGAAAGTTGGCCAGCGAGACCATTGCAAAAATGAAATTTTACTGTCTGAAACGCCAAACCAAATGCAATCAAGAAAATCTACAACTCCAGCCGGACGAAAAACTCTGTCAATAAGATTTCCTATTCCGCCACCCAAAATTCCACAAATTGACCAGCGTTGCACTTTTGTAAAGTCATTATTTTTAAAATAAAGAACATAAACTGCTGCAACAACAAGAATTGGAATTACACAAAAAAGAATTGCTCTTACGTTTGAAGAAAGTCCTGAACCAATGCTAAAGGCAACTGCATTATTTCTTACGTGAATAAGACGGAAAAAATCCCCAAAAATCGGAATAATGCGTTCAGATTCGTCTGCAGAAAAATCTGTAAGTAAAGGAATATTTTTTACAACCAGAGCTTTTGTTATTTGGTCAAGTAAAATTGCAATAACAGAAAGCGACAAAGGAATAAGTTTGTCTTTTAGTGAAGTTTTTTTATTTTCCATGTGTTTAAGTATAATAAACTTGTATCTTAAAGTCCATTAAATTGAACTGCGTATTTTTCTAAATTATTAGCAAGATGACTTGAAATAAAACCAGAATTTTCTTTTTTAACTTTTAAGAAAAATGCTAACACAGGATTTGTATTTTCAATCGGGCCCCAACCGCCAGTTGCATACAAAGAATCATCAACATTTAAATCAAAAATTCCATTTATTTTTTGTGGAAATTCATTTTGAATTACAGGAAGTGAATTTGTAAAATCATCTTCTGTAACAAGAAATGTAATTTGTTCATCGTTCAAATTTAAAGTTTTTATAAAGGCTCGCATTTCCTGGCGCAAAAGACCAGATTTTGCTTTTATGTGATTTTCATATTTTTGTTTATTAAAAAGTTTTTCGTATATAAAAAAATCAGTTTTTAGGAATTTCAAATCGAAAAATTTATTAAAATAAACATAATCTGAAGAATTAAATTCGGCACAATAAACTTTGTAATTATCATAAGCCAATTTATAAAGAAAATTTTTGTAAGTGTTAAAATTTGCACATTTTGGAGG